>JAFQWS010000119.1 GCA_017407305.1 Clostridia bacterium | reverse complement strand
TCAAGCAATTCAGTCGGTCAGCCCTGTTGATTCTCGAGCTGTTCCCACTCCTTGGGGAATGCCTGGTTACAGCGACGAAGTAATTATGGCGGCAGGTTGTTTTGTGCAAGGTTCCTCCATTGAACTCAGTTGTGACGGTCCTATGCGTCAACCTTATATTGCTTATTTGCAAGGTGGTCTCACCTTTGAACATGGTATCATTGCTTGTGGTGAAGTTTTGGATAGATTGATTTAATTTAGGTGGAAATTATGAACAAATTCGTTATGTTTTGCCGAAAAGGCGTTGCAAAACTTTTGGCTACCCTTTATCCTGTCAGGTTTTATGGAGATAGAGAAGGTGTTACGGTAAAAAAATCCATTATCGTTGCCAATCACGTAGATGGTTGGGACGGAGTTATCTTTGTTGCACACAACAACAAGGACATTCGTTTTATGTATAAAGCCGAACACAGACAAAGGAAATTTTTGAAATGGGCTTTGGACGGCATGGATTTTATTCCCGTTAGTCGTGGCGATGCTGATATGGCAGCAACAAAAGCAACTTTGCGTGCATTGAAGGATGAAAAACCCGTATGGATTTTCCCCGAAGGCACACGAAATCGCAGTTTTGAACAATTTTTGCCACTCAAAACGGGTGTGGCGTTGTTTGCAATTAAAACACAAGCACCCATCAGACCAATCATCACCTTTGACACATACAAAATTTTTAGAAAAAATCACGTTATGATTGGCGAAGAATTTGAACTTAGTCAATTTTATGGAAAGCCTATCACAAAGGAAGTTTTGGACGAAGCCACCAAAATTGTTTATAAAAAATTGATGCAATTAAAGTTGAAATTAGAAGCAAAAATGGCTGAAATGGGCGTTTCAAGAAGAAAACCTTCCAAAAAACGCCAAGAAAAAATTGACAAATTTATTATGAGCCATCAAGCGCAGTATCAATTGTCCGAAGCTCTTTATAAAGACGTAAAAATCGACGAATAATAAGCCTAAAAACCAAAATGAAAGTGTATTTGCCCAAAGACATTGGCTTTTGTCAAGGCGTGGAAAACGCCGTACAAACAGCTTACAATCTCACAAAAAAGCCCAACGTATTTTGCTTGGGTGCTTTGGTGCACAACACTTTTATTTTGAACAAATTGACTCCACACATTACAATCGTTGACAGCGTTTACGACGTGCCTGAAGGTGCAACATTGATAATCAGAGCACACGGTGCGCCTAAAAGTGTTTTTGACGAGTGTGAAAAACGAAAAATTGAGGTGGTTGATGCCACTTGCAAGGTGGTAAAACGCATTCAAAATATCGTCAAAGAACACTTTGAAAAAGGCTATCAAATTGTAATTTTTGGAGAGGAAAAACACCCCGAAGTAGTGGGCATAAACGGATGGTGCGAAAACACCGCAATTGTGTCCAACGGCAAAAACAAAATTGATTTAACAGCCTTTAAAAAGGTCGCAATTGTCTTTCAAAGCACCTTTTTAGACAGCAACGTAGAAAAATGTTTGAAAAATGTTTGCTCAGACGGGGTAAATTCGCTTGTTATTTTTAATACTATTTGCTATACTACAACACGTAGGGAAAAATCTGCCAAGATTTTGGCCGAAAAATCCGATTTAACAATTTTGATTGGCGACAAAAAAAGTTCCAACACAACAAAATTGCATCGTGTTGTTTCAAGCGTTTGTCCATCGGTTGTTTGGACGGATGACGGCAATATTGACAGCAAGATTTTGCTCGACAAAAAATATGTAAGTATCATTTCAGGCACGTCAACTCCAAAAGAGTTGATTGAGGAGGTTTTAGTAACAATGGGTAACAGTGCAAAAGAAAAGGTTGAAGTAGTTTCAACTGAAGCTGTAACTGTAAAAGAAGCAGATCGCGCATTATTCGAAAGCGCAGTGGCACAAATGCCAGAAGGAAAAAAATACTATGCTGGCAACAAAGTAACATGCACAGTAGTTGCAATCAATGACGAAGGTTTGTCCGTATCTCTTCCCAACTGGAAGACAGACGCAACAATTCCCAACGATCAACTTGCAATCGACAACTGGCAAGATGCAAAAAAAGCAATTAAAGTTGGTGACAAACTTGACTGTGTAGTCACCTCTACAGATAAAGGCGTTGTTCTTTCCAAAAAAGTCATTGACGAAAAGAAAAAACAAGACGAAGTCGTAGAAACAATCAAGACAGGAGCACAATTTACTTGCAAAATGGTCAAAACAGGCAAAGGTTGCTTGATTGGTTACATTGGCAGTTATACAGTAATCGTTCCTGCATCTCAAGTCAAAATTGGTTTCTGCAACGATAAAGACCTTGAAAAATACG
>JAFQWS010000118.1 GCA_017407305.1 Clostridia bacterium | reverse complement strand
GCTCTTGCTCTTTGGTCAAAGCTCTGCCACCAAAGGCAACAACCTGTCCGTTGGCGTTGAAAACGGGCACAATCAAGCGATTGAACAATGCGTCAAATACACGATTGCTTTTTTGAGATTGTTGCAAAACACCCACTGCCACTGCGTCTTGTATAGAAAAACCTTTGTTTTGCAAATGTTTTGTCAAACCATCGGTATCAAGGGACAAACCAATGCCAAAGGTATTTTGTGTCTTTTGACTTATGCCTCGTTTTGCCAAATAGTCTTGTGCAATTTTTCCACGAGGACATCTCAAATTGCGATAGTAAAAACGTGCAGTTTCTTTCAAAATTTCCATATAGACGTCACGTTTTTTCTTTTTGGCTTCCAACTCGACGTCCGTTTTGTCTTTGCTTCGCTCGGGCATTTTAATTCCTGCACGATTGGCAAGGGTTTCCAATGCCGTCCAAAAATCTACGCTTTCAAATTTTTCCACAAATTTCAAAACGTCCCCTGCTTCACCACAGCCATAGCATTTGTATGTTTGGGACTTTTTTGACACAGCAAAAGAAGGCGTTTTTTCGCCATGAAAAGGACAACGTGCCCAATGGTTTTGTCCACGTTGCTTCAATTCAATATATCCACCAATGACGTCAACGATGTCGTTGGCTCTTTTTACCTGTTCAATGAAATCTTTGAAATCTTGCATAAATAATCTGGAAAAATAATTATACGGTTTATTGTAGGATTTTAGTCGTTTTTTACACAATTTTTAACAAAAAAATGAAAAAACTTTCCCCCTACCCCTATAAATATACGAAATGTTTTAAAAATCTCCCCTAACTATTTTCAATAAAAAAAGTGGCAAAAAATTGCCACTTTTTTCGTTAAATTATTGTTTGGGATTGCCGTCTTTGTCAAAAATGGGAATTACACCCAAGAAGCAAATGTTGTCGTGATGGGCTGCATCGCCTTCTGCCAAAACAAATGCTTGTTTTTGAATTTTGCCACCTGCAAGTTCTACCAATTTTTCCAAACCTTGCAAACTTGCACCTGTGGAAACGACGTCGTCAATGATGCCAACTTTTTTGCCTTTCAACAATTCGGTGTCGTGACGAGAAAGATAGAGTTTTTGTACTGCACCTGTGGTGATGGAAGATTTGATTTCTACTTCAATACCATCTTGCATATACAATTTTCTGCTTTTTCTTGCAACTGCATAGTAGGGTTGGCCAAGTTCTCTTGCGATAACGTGTGTCAATTGAAGTCCTTTGCTTTCTGCAGTGAGCAATACGTCACAATCACTTACCATTTTTGCCAATTCTTTGCCACAATGTTCGGTCATTTCTTGGTTGCCATGCAAATTGAAAAAAGCAATGCTAATGCCACTGGGTAAGGGAAGTACGGGCAATTTAGCAACGTAACCTTTTAAGTCAACTTCAAAATATTTCATAATTTTTCTCCTAGCACTTAATTTAAAGTTGTTTATCGTGCTACAAAACAACTATTGATTTTTTACTAACGCTCTTCACGGAAATAGGATACACCCAAAGCTTGAGGGGGTTGATTTTCCTTTTTGTTGCGAATGGACGTGAAAATAAGAACGACGATTGTAACAATGAAAGGAATCATTTTTACCAATTCTTGTTGGGCAAAGTTGACGTTTAAGAAATAGGGAGCCATGTACAATGCGCCAAACAAAATGGAACCCAAAATACCCACGTTGGGTCTCCATACGGAGAAGATTACCAATGCAACTGCCAACCAGCCCATTGCATCGATGGAATATTCCCAAGCACCTGTAAGGTAGTCCATAATATAGAACAAACCACCCAAACCTGCAATACCACTGCCGATTGACGTTGCCAAATATCTGTATTTGGTGACGGACAAACCGGCTGCGTCTGCTGTTGCGGGATTTTCACCAACTGCACGAAGGTGCAAACCTGCACGTGTTTTGTTCAAGAACCAAGATACTAGAATGGCAATAACAATTGCCAAATAAACCAAAATGCCGTAAGAGAAGAACAATTGTCCAAACCAACCTAAGTCAGATGCAAAGGGGAATACCGTCGTAAAGCATTTGCTTGCGTAGTTGAAATTGCTTCTGTCAATGTAGTTGCCAAGGAAGTTTGTCAAACCTACGCCAAAGGTAGTGATTGTCAAACCTGTTACGTTTTGGTTGCAACGAAGTGTCGTTGTGAGAAAACTGTTGAAAAGTCCCAAAAGTCCTGCTCCACAAAAACTGAAAATGAGTGGAATGAAAACTGCAAGGAAAGGATTGGGATTTGTGGGGTCGGCACAGGCAGATAAATAAAGAGATTCACCCAAAATGCCAAAAACTGCGCCTACACACATTGTACCGGGAATACCCAAGTTGAGGTTGCCGGATTTTTCCGTCAAAGATTCACCTGTGGAACCAAACAAGAAAACCGTGCTAAATCTTATTGATGCTGTTAAAAAGTTGATAATGCCCATTATGCTTTTACCTCCTTATTAACGTTGGAATCATTTTGAGCGTGCTTAGTGCGAATTTTTACCTTGTATTTCAAGAAAAATTCACAAGCAATGATAAAAAAGAATACGATACCGACAATCAAATCTGCAAATGCGCCAGGCATACGGTTTACCGTTGCAATTTGGTTTGCACCTTGTTGCAAACTGACTGTCAACAATGCTGTCAAAATCATATACAAGGGATTGAATTTGCCCAACCAAGATACTAAAATTGCAGTAAAGCCTCTGCCACCGACAATAGCATCGTTGATGGTAAATGCAGTGCCAGCTACCAATAAGAAACCAACAACACCACAAAGGATACCGGACAAAATCATTGTACGAATTACAACCTTTTTGACGTTGATACCAATATAACGTGCTGTGTTTTCACTTTCGCCAACAACGGTCAATTCGTAACCGTGTTTACTTTCTTTCAAGTAAACGTAAACGAAAGCTGTCAAAAATGCAACGGAAATGATGTTGATGAGATATTGTTGACCAAACAATGCGGGCAAGTGTCCATGAGGAATAACGCCGACAACTGCCGAGCCATTGGGTACCCATGCGAAGACAAAATATCTTACCAAGTTCATTGCAACGTAGTTCATCATAAGTGTGAACAACGTTTCGTTTGTGTTCCAAAATGCTTTGAAAATGGCGGGAATTACTGCCCAAACTGCACCTGCGATAACACTTGCAATCAATGAAATGAGAATAAGTACAAATTCGGGCATTGTACCACCCAAAAATTTCATACATGCTGCACATGCTAAACCTGCAATCAAAGTTTGACCTTCAGCACCGATATTCCAAAATTTCATTTTGAAAGCGGGAGTTACTGCAAGAGAGATACCAAGCAAAATTGCCAATGCTTGTAAAAGATTCCAAATACGTCTGGGTGTTCCAAACAAGCCACTGAATAATTCAATAAAGAAGCCAAAAAAGCCACCTTTTGTTGTAAATGATGCCAAAAGCGCGCACAAGAGCAAGGCGCTGACAATGGCAATGGCACGAACGATAATGCTGAATTTCAACGGTACTGTATCACGTTTGGAAATGTGAATCAAAGGTTCTCTAACTTTTGCGTTGTTAGCCATTTTGCACCTCCTTAGCAATTTCACCGGTCATCATCAAACCGATTTGTTCTTTTTGTGCCGTTCTGCCGTCCACCACGCCTGTTACTTTACCTGCGCAAACGACCAAAATTCTGTCGCACAATTCCAACAAAACGTCCAAGTCTTCGCCAACGAAAATGACTGCTACACCATTTTCTTTTTGTTGATTGAGCAAGTTGTAAATTGTGTAGGAAGAGTTGATGTCCAAACCACGAACGGGATAGGCTGCCATCAAAACCGTGGGGGCAGATGCAATTTCTCTACCTACCAAAATCTTTTGAACGTTGCCACCCGACAAACGTCTGACAGGTGTATGTGTGGAAGGTGTTACAACTTCCAATTCGCTTATGATACGTTCGGAAAGATTGCGAGGGGGTTCTCTGTCCAAAAATACAGATTTGCCTTTTTTGTAACTTCTAAGCATTACGTTGTCAACAATGTCCATGTTGCCAACCAAACCCATGCCCAAACGGTCTTCGGGAACGAAAGACAATCTTACGCCCAATTCTCTAATTTGTGTGGGTGTCAATTTTTGCAAGTCAATTTCGTTGTTTGTTTCAGGTTCAAAGTAGGCAATTTCGCCTTTGTCCAAATTTTGCAAACCTGCAACTGCTTCCAACAATTCTCTTTGACCACTGCCTGCAATACCTGCAATTCCCAAAATTTCCCCTGCTTTTGCAGTGAAGGAAACGTCGTCCAAAACCTTTTTGCCTTCTTCGTTGACAACGGAAACGTTGTTGACGACAAGTCTGTCTTTTACGTTTTTGGGTGTGCCACGATGGATGTTGAGAGATACTTTTTTGCCCACCATCATTTCGGTGAGTTTCTTTTCATTTGTTTTTGCAGTTTCAACGGTTGCAATGTGCTCGCCCTTGCGCAAAACTGCAACTTTGTCGGAAATTGCCATAACTTCGTTGAGTTTGTGCGTGATGATGACGATTGCTTTGCCGTCAGCCTTCATATTTCTCAATACTTGGAAAAGTTTTTCCGTTTCTTGAGGTGTCAAAACTGCCGTGGGTTCGTCCAAAATAAGAAGATTTGCACCACGATAAAGAACTTTTATAATTTCGACTGTTTGTTTCTCGGAAACAGACATTTCGTAAACTTTCTTGTTTAAATCAATAGAAAAACCGTATTTATCTGCGATTTCTTGGATTTTTTTGTGACGATTTTTGTCCAAAAGCCCTGCTTTGAAGTTTTTCCACAAAGCCTTAATACCGTGTTCTTTGATGGAAAAACGTTGTACGTCTTCGCCCAAAATGATGTTGTCAACAGCAGAAAATACGTTTACCAACTTGAAGTGTTGGTGAACCATACCAATGCCCAAAGAATAGGCATCACGAGGGGAACGGATGACGACTTCTTGTCCGTTCATAAACATTTGACCTGCATCGGGATAGTAAATGCCCGAAAGCATATTCATCAAAGTTGTTTTGCCACAACCATTTTCGCCCAAAACGGACAAAATTTCGTTGTTGTAAATGGTCAAGTCAATATCTTTGTTGGCAATGACTTTGCCAAAATATTTTGATATCTTTTTAAGTTCAATTGCAACAGTGTTCAAAACTGTTACCTCCATCTGAGTAGTCTTATAAAAAAATATTCCCCCAACCTTTGACGTGTGGGGGCAATGCTACAGAAAGGCAAGGCTTGCTTGCCTTTCTGTATAAATTTGCTTAATCTTAGTATTTTTCGTTGAGCAATGTGATGCCGTCGATTCTGAGATCGAAGTAAGGTGCGGAACGTTCTACGGATTCATAGAATACGCCACTTGTGATAACTTCTGTATCAGGTGTGAATGCTGCATCTGTGTCAACGTCTGCCAAGTAGGATGTGAGTGTGTTGCCACCGACTGTGAATGTTGCGCAATCAAAGACGTGAAGTTCGCCTGCGATGAGGTCTGCTTTGACATCGTCAAGGTATGCTTGTGTGCCTTCTGCTGCTGCTGTTGTGTTTACTGCGGACAATTCAACGGAACCGTTGGAGAGTGTACCACACCAGTCTGTATCGATTGCACGACCATTTTGTACACATTCAATGATGTATGTGTAGTAAGGTGCCCAGTTGATTCTGGAAGAAATGATAAACGTGTTGGGGCAAGATGCGACTGTGCTGCCGTTGTAGGAAACGTTGGGAACGTTGTTTTCTTCGCATGCGCTGGGTGCGCCCATGGAGTCAGCGTGTTGGCTGATAAGAACGCAATCTTGGTTTTGGATCAAGTTGAGAGCTGCTGTTCTTTCTGCAACTTCGTCATACCAGGAACCTGTAAATTGAACGTCCATTGTGACTGTAGGGCAAACGTATTTGGCGCCAAGGTAGAAAGATGTGTAACCACTGATAACTTCTGCATATGTGAATGCACCAACATAACCGATGTGTGCTTCATCTTCTGTGATGTCGCCATTGTCGATCATTTCGTTAAGTTTCAAACCTGCTGCAACGCCTGCCAAGAAACGACCTTGGTAGATTGCTGCAAATGCATTGTGGTAGTTGTTAAGACCTGCTGTGTGGGCTTTTGTACCTGTTGCGTGGCAGAATTCAACTTCGGGGAATTCTTGTGCTGCTTGGATCATGTAGTCTTCGTGACCAAAGCTGTCTGCAAAGACGATGTCGCAACCTTGGTCAACAAGGTCTGCTGCTGCATCGTAGCATGCTTCGCTTTCTTCAATACCTGTTTTGACAATGACTTGAGAGTCTTCCAAACCAAGTGCTTCTTGGACTTCGTATGCTGCGTTGATGAAGTTTGCGTCATACGTGGAATTTGTGTCGTGCAAGCAGATGAAACCAATTTTAAATTCGTCTGTGGGTTGGCATGCTGCAAGTGTAAAACATGCTGTAGCCATGAGTGCAACTGCTAAGATAATTGCAAATACTTTTTTCATTTTTAATCCTCCATTTTTTTGCCTTTTT
>JAFQWS010000117.1 GCA_017407305.1 Clostridia bacterium | reverse complement strand
TTGGACAAGCAGTAGACGTGGACGGAATTGAAGAAATACGACTTAGACGTGGACAACCTGTCAAAGTTATGCGATATGGTAGTTGGTATTATGTTGAAAATGGAAAGTTGCACCTTGCTTGCAACAATCCAATTTACGTTGATGAGAATATGTGCAACGAGGTTTTGCAAAAGGCTTGTCTAGACAGTGTATTTGCCTATGAGCAACAATTGTTGCAAGGATTTTTTGTCTTTTCAGACGGCGTAAGGGTGGGTATATCGGCAAAAGTGTCGGTGACTGAAAGTGGCAAGCACAACATTTCCTCCCTTTTTGGACTGTGTTTTCGGGTTCCAAATAAAATTGACGAAATAAGCAAAGGTGTGTTTGACAAAATTGGTATATGCAACTTGCTTGTTGTAGGAAAGGTCAACAGTGGTAAAACAACCTTTTTAAGAGATTATGCTTTGCAGTGCGCCAAACAAGTTTCCACTCTTGTCGTTGATGAAAGAGGGGAATTGAACGTGGCAAATTGTTTTTCGGGTGACCTAAACGTTGACGTCATAAGTATGGCTTCAAAACAGTATTCTTTTGAAGTGGGTACAAGGGTGTTGTCGCCAACAATTGTTGCAACAGATGAGCTTTCTATATGCGATTTTGAGTCGGTTAAACTTGCTCAAAGTCGTGGTGTAAAGGTGGTTTCAACCATACACGGCGACAATTTGGGCAACCTTTTTGAGTTGTTAAAGGAATATGCTCTTGCATTTGATTACGTTGTCAAAATTGACCGATTTGCCGACAATTTTGCCAAATTGTATTGTTTTAACACAAAACACGAACTACTATGACAGACATATTACTGATTTTTACATCAATTTTGGTTGGTTTTCTTGTTGGCAATCGTTATGCAAAACAATGTCGCGACAAGTACCTTCTCTTTTGCGACTTGGAAAGGTTTGCACAAATGGTGTCGCAAAATGCCAAAGGCAAATGCCTTCCTTTGGTGGAAGTCTTTTCACAATATCAATCAACTTTTTCTCAAGACTTCAATGATTTGTTTCAAAATTGTTTTGTCAATTCCAATTCTTGCCGTTTAAAAAACCTTGACGAAAAGATCAACGTGGACAATTTCTTTGCTTTATTAAAACAACCCAGCGCAAAGGAAGTTTATGAAAGTGCAAAAAGCTATCAAACGATTTTTGCCAACTACAAAAATTCAAGTGATGCAATTTACAAAACCAAAGGAATTGCAATGCAAAAGTTGGGCGTCCTTTTAGGAGTGTGTTTCGGGCTGATGATTGTGTAAAATGGATTTAACGATAATTTACAAAATTTCATTGATTGGTGTAGTTTGCGCCATTGCAAGTATATTGCTAAAAAAGTCGGGCAAGGAAGAAATTGGAACGTTGGTTTCTCTTGCTGGAATTAACATTGCCGTGGTGCTTGTTTTGGATATGGTGGCGCAGTTGTTTGACACCATAAAATCTTTGTTTGATTTTTATTGATGGACCTAATTAAACTTGTTTCAATTGCAGTTGTTTGTGTTTTTGGGTTGATGTGTCTAAAACAAGTCAAACCGGAAATGGTACCTATTGCATCAATAGCAGTAGGTATATTTTTAGTTTTGTCGGTAATTGAAAACCTTTTTTCCGTTATGTACGTATTTTACGACTTGGCATCTGCAACAGGTATTGCTGAACAATCTGTCACCTCAATTGTCAAAGTTATTGGAATTGGTTACTTGTGCGAATACGCCAACGGAGTTTGCCAAGATGCCGACTGCAAAAGCATTGGCGAAAAAGTATTGCTAGCGGGCAAAGTTTCAATTATGTTGATTGCTTTACCCATTGTTTTAGATATTTTTCAACTGATATGTCAACTTGTGGATTAAAAATAAGTATATTTTTGATTTTACTTACCTTTTTGTTTGGTTGCAATTGGTCTTTTGCCGACACAAACCAAATTATGGATCAAATAGACACCGACCAACTTGACCAAATTGCATCGGACACTTTTTTAGGCAGTTTTCGTGATAAGTTAAATCAACTTCTATCAGGCGAATACACAAACGTTTTTAACTTTTTGTCACAATTGTTTTTGATTGCTTTTGATGGTTTTAAGGACGTTTTACCTTCAATTTTGTCAATTTTGGCAATTTGCATTTTATACAGCATTGTTGGTAAAAACAATCAAGGATTTATTGGCAGTCAAACAAACAACGTAATATATTTTGTGTGTTCGGCCAGCGTTTTGGTTTCAGTGGTGGCAACCGTTTTTGATTTTTACAATCAAACGACCCATTTACTTCAAAATATTCGTGCAATCGTACAAATTGCAATGCCAATTATCTTAACGTTGGTTTCGGCAACAGGTGGTGCAACTGCCGTTGGAGTTTTTCGTCCATCAGTTGCAATATTGTCGCAAGGAATAATTGAAATTGTAACAACGGTTGTTTTGCCACTTTATATGCTTTCGATGATATTTTGTATAATAACAAATTTGGGTGCCAACATAAAGTTGGACAAATTGTCACAAGTCTTTTCCAACGTGGGGAATTGGCTAATTGGAACAATTTTTACAATTTTCTCCTCATTTTTGACCTTGCAAGGAATATCGGCAAACTCTTTTGATTCGATCACTGCAAAAGCTGCAAAATTTGCTACCAAAAACTACATACCCATTTTGGGAGGTTATTTGTCCGACGGCTTTGATTTAGTTTTGTCAAGTGCAACTTTGGTCAAAAATAGTTTTGGCTTGGCTGTGCTTGTTTTGACTTTGTTTCTTGCAATTGCGCCAATTGTAAACTTTTTGGTTTATTCTTTGTCCTTGCAGTTTGTATCTGCTTTGACCGAACCTTTTGACGACAAGTTTTGCAAATTGTTGTCTAACGTGGCAAAAAATATCACAAATTTAATTGTTGTTGTGATTGCAGTTTACTTTATGTTAGTAATTTTGATAATGCTGACATTGTTTTCTGCAACGTTGGTGTGAAAATGAGCAGTTGGATTCTTTCGATAGTAGGCGTTTCTCTTTTGACAATTTTGTGCAACGTCATCATGCCGGACGATAAATTGAATAAATACGTAAAGACTGTTTGTTCATTGGTGGTGGTTTCAGTTATGTTTTCTCCAATTTTGGGTATTATTCAAAATTTATCTTTTCAATTGGACGACTTGGAGCAGGTAAATAACAGCGTAAACCTAGAAACTTATTTTGTCGAGCAAACTGTCGAGGACATAGAACGACGTTTGGAAGAAGAATTGGATGCCAATGCAATTGTTGGGTGCACCGTTGAAATATATTACCACGTATCCAATGACAAGTTAATTTTACAAAAAGCTGTTGTAAATATTCAAAATGTTGTACTAACCAGCCCCTTACAAGTCATAAAATTAAAGGAAAATATCGAGAAAATATTATTTGATTTGTATTCTTTTGAGCAAGGAGTAGCGTTTGTGGAGTAAATTATGGCAAAATTGTGGGAAAAATTGAAAACCATCAAAAATTTAGATTTAATCATTTGCATAGTTGCAGTCGTGTTGATAATTGCAATTTTGTTCTTTGATGGTTGGACTTTTCAAAGCGAGGACACCTTTTCCACTTATATGATAAACTTGGAAACCAAAGTGGAAAAAGCATTGTTATCCATTGACGGTGTAAAATCGGTTGACTTGGTAATCAACTTTGAAAACGGAGTCGAGCAGGTTTACGCATACGAAACAACCACCAAAACGGTGGGAGATACCACAACTGTGGATACGCAAATTGTCACAAGTGGTGGGCAACCGGTACTTGTAAAAGAACTTGCCCCAAAAGTAAGTTCCGTTGCAGTTGTCATAAAAGGAAATGAAACGGCAATTTTGGAATACAAAGCAAAAAAATTGCTTTCCACCTTACTGCAGATAGAAGAAGAAAAAATAAGTGTAGTCGTTTATAATTAGGAGGTTAACCATGTCTAAAACAAAAAAAATAGTAGTTATCGTTTCAATGGTCTTGGTGCTGGCTGTTGCTGCCGTTCTCAACGTCTATCTGTTGGATTCTACCAATCAAACGGGTAACGATGAAAATTCCGTTGCAACTTTTTTTGAAACGTCCCGCGCAGACCGACAAGCAACAAGGGCTTATGAAATTCAACAACTAAACGATATTCTTGCCATGGAAGGGGAAGAATATGCCGAAGCACGCGCCAATGCATTGCAACAAAAAATGTCCTTGGTGGAAGCAATTGAGTTGGAACTTAAATTGGAAACAATGCTAAAAGCACAAGGTTTTGCAGATACCATTGTAACCGTGTCCACAACAAGCGACAACATCAACGTCATCGTAGATTCGGACAATCTTACACGAGAGGACACTGCCAGAATTTACAGCGTAATCATCCAAGAAGCATCAATAAGTCCCGATTATGTAAATATTGTTGCAATCTAACTCTTGCAAATAATAAAATGCTGTGTTATAATCTATTTAACAAAATTTGGAGTATATTGATATGAAAGTTGTGTTAAATAGAGATGGTTCAGGCAAAGTTGTTTACAACAGCGAAATTATCAGAGATATCGTTGACTGCGCACTTAGCGAAGTGGAAGGCGTAATTCGTTTTCCTCAAGGAAGCAAACAAAGCAAGAATTCAATTCAAATTGACATTGTCAACGATGGCATCGTAATTGACGTTAGTGTCAAACTTGTCTATTCTGTAAACGTCAGCGACGTTGCGGGCGAAATTCAACACACAATCAAGAAAAATCTTGAAACAATGACGGAATTCAAAATTTCAGCCGTCAACGTTCACGTGGTAGAAGTTGAATTCCCCAACGAATAAAACAATACAATAGTCCAATCATTAACCCTTTGATTTCCATCAAGGGGTTAAAGTTTTACAATTTGAGGTGCAAAATGCGCGCATACGCAAGAGAAATTGCTTTTACAAAAGTATATTCATTTTTGATGGGGGATGAAAACCCTCAAGGGTTTGACGACCTTGTAAAGGTGGAAAATCTTACCGAAGAAGACAATTTATATATCGACAACCTTTTGACAAAGGTGCAAGAAAACAAAGAGCAATTGGAAGAAATTGTAAAAACTATTTCCAATCGTATTTCTTTGGACGGATTGAACAAACTTGATTTGGCTTTGATTTACGTTGCCATTGCGGAAAATTCCTATTTGGATACACCTGTTGCAGTTGCAGTCAACGAAGCCGTTTCCATTGCAAAAAAATACTCGTCGAAAAAAGCCCCTGCCTATATCAATGGTGTTTTGGGGGAATTCTTTAGGAGAACAAATGGCTGATTTACTTTTAGGAAAACCCGTATTGGAAGATATCAAAGCTCAACTTTTGTCTGCAAATCTTCAAAAGAAGGTTGTCACAATTGGTTTTGAGGGAGATGCTCAGTGGTTGCAATATACCAACGCACTCAAAAAAAATTCACCCGCATTTGGCGTTGAAGTGGACAACGTATTGCTTGACGAAAGGGAAGATATCGTCAATACAATTGAAAAATACAACAAAGACGACTCCGTTGGAGGAATTATGGTTCAACAACCTTTGCCCAAGAAAGTTGCAAATGCAGTTGAATCAATTGCTTTTGAAAAAGATTTGGATTGCCTTTCTTCCAAAGCAGTAAATGCTTTATACAGAAACCAACCCAACGCAGTTTGTTCTGCAACACCCCAAGCAGTTTTGGAATTGTTAAATTACTACAACGTTTCCGTTGCAGGAAAAAACGTTGTCATTGTAGGTCGTGGTTATGCCGTAGGTCGTCCTTTGGCATTGCTTTTGATCAACAACAATGCAACAGTTACCGTATGCCATACAAAAACTCGTGACTTGTCAAGCGTATGCAAAACTGCCGACATTTTGATTTCATGTTGTGGCGTACCCAATATGATCAACCAAAATCACGTTAAAGCTGGTATGATCGTTATTGACGTTGGCTTGTCTTTTGTAGATGGCAAAACTTGTGGCGACGTGGACAAGCAAGCCATTGAAAACATTGTCCAAGCCTATTCCCCTGTTCCCGGTGGCGTGGGCCCCGTTACAAGAGGTTGCATCTTCAAAAATTTACAAAAACTTATCACAAAATGAAAATTACCGTAACTCAACTAAACAACTATATATCAGGACTGGTTTCTTGCGATTCTGTATTGACCAACATTGCAGTGTCGGGCGAAACGTTAAACGTAAAAGTGTCACGCGACTACGTTTACTTCACGTTAAAAGACGAGCAGTCCCAAGTTGAGTGTTTCAGTTACGCACATTTGGTTAAAAACATTCAATCAGGACAAAACGTCACGGCTTTTGGCAAGATAAACTATCTTACAAAATTTGGACGATTGTCCTTTTTTGTTAACAGTTTGCAAATTGACGACAAAGAAGGTTTGGAAAAACTGAAAATGTTGCAATTGAAGGAACGTCTTGCAAACTTGGGTTGCTTTGATCCAGCAAACAAAGTGCCTGTTCCCGACAACGCACAAAATATTGGTGTTGTAACAAGTGCAAGTGGCGCAGTTATTCACGACATTTGTCAAGTTGTTGCACGTCGCAATCCATCCGTCAACATTGTTTTGTATTCCGTCAAAGTTCAAGGTGTAGGCGCCGACTTGGAAATTGCCCAAGGCATCAACTATTTTTCCAACGAGCAAAAGGTTGATTGTGTCATTGTTGCTCGTGGCGGTGGAAGTGACAGCGACTTGGCTCCTTTCAACAGCGAAGCAGTTGCGATGGCAGTGTTCAACTGTAAAATACCTGTTGTTTCGGCAGTAGGACACGGAATAAACACAACCTTTTGCGATTACTCCGCAGATTTGGCTTGTGCAACCCCTTCAGAAGCGGCCGAAAGAATAACAAAAGACAGAGAAAGTGCAAAACGTCAATTGTTTGACAAGTTGCATTTAATAAAAACAATTATTCAAAACAAAATAGATTCCATCAACAATTCAGTTGGCTACACCTTGCGTGTTTTGGATGCTTACAATCCAACCAACGTTCTCAAAAAAGGCTATGCCATTTTGAACCTTTCGGGCAGACAAGTCAAATCCATTGACGATTTGTCCGTTGGGGACAAGGTAGAAATTGTCAACTTTGATGGAAAAGTGCTTGCAACAATTGATGAAATTTTGGAGAAAAACCGATGACGTTAGATAAAGCAAACAACAAACTTAATGAAATTTGTCAACAAATTCAAAAAGAGGACAATCTTCAAAAATGTATGGATTTGTATTCTGAAGCTGTGGAATTGGCACAATTTTGTTTGGAACAAACAAAAGTTGCTCACGGTAAGTTGACAATATTAAATGCAAAGGTAGAGGAATTGGAAAATGATTGACAAAAATTATTGCCAACAACTTTTAAAAGAGTTTATTCCAAACGACTTTCCTTTGAGTGAAGAAATTGAATATTGCATTTCTTCTGGTGGCAAGCGTATGCGCATGATTATCTTATTGCAACTTGCACAAAAATTGGACGTTTTGGACGACAATGCAAAAAGAATTGCAGTTGCAGTTGAGCTTATCCACAACTATTCGTTGGTTCACGATGATTTGCCTTGTATGGACAACGACGATTTTAGACGTGGCGTACCAACATGTCACAAAAAATATGGACAAGCAACTGCCGTTTTGACGGGCGATGCCCTTTTGAACCTTGCAATGGAAGTTGCTTTGTCGGGCGATTTCAACCAAGTTGGCTATGCCGATGCGGTTAGATTTCTTTTTGGCAGTACAGGTACCAAAGGTATGATTGGCGGACAAGTTTTTGATCTTTTTCAAAAAGCAACCGATATGGAAAGTTACAAGGACATTACCTTGAAAAAAACAGGTGCATTGATTTTGGCAAGTGTTTTTGCGCCATTGTATTTGGCAGAAGCACCCCAAGAAGAATTTGACAGATGGAATTTGATTGCATCAAACTTTGCAATTATGTTCCAATTGGTAGACGATTTGAAAGATTTTTCCAAAGATGAAAATTCGGCACTCAATTTTGCATCAAAGGAAGAAATTATTGCAACCATAGACAATTTGTGCCTTGCAATTCAAACTTTGTTGCCTTTTGAGTTGCCAATTATGGACGAAATCATGCAAAAAGCAAAAATCCACGGCTAAAACAAATAACTGTTGATTTTTCTTACAATTTATGTTAATATAATAAAGCAATCACATGGTGGTGCAGTATTCTAGTCAAAAATGTTTGTGAAGAAGGCGGGGCTAAACTATCGCCATTGAGCACATCGATGAAGTTTCTTGTGTTGGCTTTCGTTGCCCAAACGAGGGCTGATGCTGGAAGTTAAGGTTGCGGGTAAGTCGTAATGGCATACGACCTAATGCCCTCATCCGTGGAGACTCTACGGGGTGGAAAGCAAGTCGTACTTGTTTCTACTCCCTGAGATTAAACCTGCTATGCGGTGAATTAAAAGCTGTGTACAGTGTAGCTTGTCTTGAGTGAAACTTGCGGGATTGATGAACTCGCCATTTGTCGTCGGCCGACGGCACAGCGGGACTGCTTCATGAAAGATTTTTTGCAAAAGAGACTAAGCACAGACGTTTTTGTAAAGGAAATCTTCTAGACTGCAAATCAGGTAGTTCGGAGATTATAGTACGGACTAAGTGGCGATTCAGTTGTACGAGTGGCAACACCGTACCTTTGGAATTAAAAGGAAACTGCTTTGACGGCGACGCGAAGTTTTCAAAGGGGAAATCCTACTGAACCTATGCCGTAAGGTTTATCCGAATTATCACCACCATATTATTGCAAATATAAAATACTATGAAAGACAATTTTAAAAATTCAAATCATCATTTGACGGACGCAAAGAAGAGCGACGAACACAAAAGACAAAAAAGGAATCTTTGGCCTCTTTGGGTGTTTATTCTTTCTTTGTGTCTTTCTTTTGTATTCAACCTTATTTCCGAACTTTTGTTGAGAGATACTCGTGCAATTTTTGCCTATCTTTTAACAATTCTCATCATGGTTTTGGGCATTATCTTTGACGTTGTTGGTACAGCATCAACGGCTTGTGATGCTCAACCTTTGCATGCAATGGCATCAAGAAAAATTTTTGGTGCAAAAAAGGCTGTCACTTTGGTAAATAATGCCGACAAAGTGGCATCCGTTTGTTGCGACATCATTGGTGACATTTGTGGTATTGTATCAGGTGTTTGTGGCGCAACCATTGTTGCAATTTTGCACTTTGAAACAAATATGTTTTTGAGCATTTTGATTTATGCACTCATATCCACAATGACAATTTCAGGTAAGGCATTGGGTAAAAATTTTGCAATAAACAAAGCAAGTTCCATCATGTTGTTTGTTGGGAAAGTGCTTTCTATTTTTAGTAAGAAGTGATTTTAGAAACTATTAAATCTAGACAAGATTTAAAAAACTTGTCATTGGAACAACTTAATATTTTGTGCCAAGAATTGCGCCAAGTTTTAATTTCCACCGTAACTCAAAACGGCGGACATTTAGCAAGCAATTTGGGTGTGGTAGAATTGACCGTTGCAATGGAATACGTCTTTGACGACAACGACAAAATTATTTGGGACGTTGGACATCAAAGTTACGTTCACAAATTGTTGACAAGTCGTTTTGAAAAATTTGCCACCTTGCGTCAAAAAGATGGTCTTTGTGGTTTTCCTGACGTTGAAGAAAGTCCGACTGATGCTTTCAACACAGGACACGCATCCACTTCAATTTCTGCTGCACTTGGCATTGCTTGTGCAAGAGACGTCAAAAATGAAGACTTTAACGTAATTGCAGTTGTTGGCGATGGTGCATTGACAGGTGGACAAACGTACGAAGCGTTGAATAATATTCAAAACACAAAGATGTTTATTGTATTCAACGACAACGAAATGTCCATTGGCAAAAACGTTGGATCGGCAACGAGAAACCTTTCCAAAACACGCGTTGGTTCTTACGACAAAAACAAAATCAAGTTGCAAAACTTCCTAAACAAAATTCCTTATTTTGGACCTCATCTTTTCAATTTTATCAAAAAGGTTTTGCGCGCACACAAACTTAGAGTTATGCCCAATCTCTATTTTGACAACTTTGATTTGAAATATCTTGGACCAATTGACGGTCACAACTTAAAAGATTTGATTTTCTACTTTGAGGGACTTAAAAACAATGTTTTGAAATCTACCGTTTTGCACGTAAGAACGACAAAAGGAAAAGGATTTTCAAAAGCAGAAGAAAATCCCGAAGTTTGGCACAAGTATTTACCCGAAACGACGACTAACCCTGTTTCAGCAAAAATAGTTGGCAAAAAATTAGTTCAACTTGCAAATGAAAATCAAAAGGTTGTGGCAATAACTGCCGCAATGGGTTACAGCGTTGGATTGGGCGACTTTCAAAAACAATTTCCCAAACGCTTTTTTGACGTGGGCATTGCCGAAGAACACGCAACAACTTTTGCCGGAGGATTGGCAAGTCAAGGTCTAAAACCCTATTTTGTGGTATATTCTACATTCTTACAACGTGGTTACGACCAAATTTTACACGACGTGGCAACACAAAAACTGCCTGTTACCTTTTTGATTGACAACAGTGGGTTTGTGGGTGGGGACGGACAAACACACCAAGGTTTGTTTGATTTGTCTTATTTGGGCAATATTCCCAACCTTACAATTTTGTCTGCTACAACGTACCAACAACTTCAAGAAGCACTTGACTTTTCCCTTACCTTTGATGGTCCTTTGGCAATTAGATACACCAAAACCGTTTTGACCAATCCCGTTGGCTTAAACAAAGATTTGTCTTGGAACGTGGTGCAAAAAGGAAAAAAAATCGCCGTCATTTCCGTTGGCGCAGTTGCCACCCAACAAGTGTTGGAAGCCTTTTGGGGAAATGAAGACGTGGAAATAGTTTTTGCCACCAGCATAAAACCTTTGGACGAAAAATATTTGGCAACTGCAAAAGATAAAATTATCCTAACAGTCGAGGATAACGTTTTGTTGGGTGGTTTTGGACAAAGTGTTCAAGCAAAAGTTGACCAAAAAGTCCATACGCTTGGTGTCAACGACAAATTTGTCAGACACGCAACAGTCAAAGAACAACTTATCGAAAACGGATTGGACAGCCAATCAATAAAAGATTTTGTAAAAAATTTGCTTTAAACCTATTGCATATTTATTCAATGGGTGTATAATTGCATTATGACAAAAAGCACTAGACAATCCAAAATTTTGGATATTATTACCAATTTCGACATTGACACTCAAGAAGAACTTGTTTCAAAATTGAGACAAGCAGGCTTTGACGTGACACAAGCAACAATTTCTCGCGACATAAAAGAGTTGAAACTTGTAAAGACGTTGAAAAACGACATTTACGTTTATGCACAACTTACCGAAAAAAACGACAGCTTGTCGGTAAAGATGCGCAATCTTTTTAGGGAAACGGTGTTGTCCGTTGACGTTGCCAACAATTTGGTACTCGTTAAAACCTTGCCTAACTGTGCAACAAGCGCAATGAGTGTCGTCAACGAACTAAAAATTCCCCAAGCAATGGGCGTATTGTCCTCTTTTGACACAATTTTGGTTGTGACAAAGGACAATTTTGATGCCGACGTTGTCTTGAAGACTTTACAATCAATTTTAAACTAACAAAAGATGCTTAAACGACTTTTTATTCAAAACATAGCTCTCATAAGCAGTTTGGAACTCAATTTCACAACGGGACTTACTGCAATCTCGGGCGAAACAGGCAGTGGCAAGTCAATTATTATTGACTCGCTTGCTTTTGTTTTGGGCGAAAGAGCCGACAAAACAATGATAAAATTTGGCGAAGAAAAAGCATACGTGGAAGTGGAATTTGACATATCCAATTGCCAAAAGACGCAAAACGTTTTGGATGAACTTGGCTTTGAAAAGGAAGATCAACTTATTCTTTCTCGCACTTTGACTTTGTCGGGCAAAAACGAAACTCGCATAAATGGTCGAGTATGCACAGCATCAATGCTTAAAGCAGTTTCTTCAACTTTGGTGGATATTTTTGGACAAAGCAACCACTTGTTTTTGCTCAAGCCGGAAACACACTTGACAGTTTTAGATGGCTTTTGCCATTTTGACGACTTGAAAGATCAACTTTCCAACCTTTATGGTCAATATCGTTCCATAAACAAAAAACTTTCAACCTTTGGCTCCAACCAAGCCGAACGAGAAAGAACGTTAGATATTTTGGCATTTCAAATTGAAGAAATTTCCAACGCCGATTTGTCGGTGGAAGAAGAACAAGAATTACTTGCCAAACACAAAATGGCAGTAAATATGGAAAAAATTATTTCCAAC
>JAFQWS010000116.1 GCA_017407305.1 Clostridia bacterium | reverse complement strand
TAAGTTGGGTGGCGTCAAGTGCGCAATCGTTTTTTATCCACGCCATAATCGTGCCTATGAGCGCACCTTCCAAAAAATCGTAAAGCACACTGTTTTCCCCTTTGTCTTCAATGCCCATTGGATTGAGTTCCATTCCCAAATACTCTCTGACGAAACCACTGAATTCAACGCCAAAGTCCATTGACAAATGATGATGATACAAGCAGTTGATAAGGTCTTTGTTTTCCTTTATGTATTCGTAATACTCAATAGAATTGGAACAGCTGAACAAAAGTTGCTTGGCTTGACAAAGAAAATCTTTTTGAATTTGATGTAACAAGTCTTGTTGGTCTTTGTAATGAACGTAAAAAGTGCCACGATTGACGTCGGCTCTCTCACAAAGTTCTTTGACTGTTATTTTGTCAAAAGATTTCTCATTGAGCAACTGCACAAAACTGTTTTTTAACACCATTTTGGTATATCTTACTCGTCTGTCGATTTTCATTTTTCCCACCTATAAAAATAAAATTTTAGACATCGTGTTTATTATGTTACTCCGTGTGTAGTATATACCAAAATTATTTATATTTCAAGACCTTTTTATACAATAAAATTTATTATACACTTCGCTTTAGATATATAATTAACTATTAAATATTGAATAGCTGTTGAAATAACTGTCAGTTTGTGGTAAAATGTTTGGTGGTAGATTGCGCTTTTTTAGGCAAAATCTCAAAACGACTTTCATTTGGGAGATAGACAAAACAATGAATTCTTTGAACTTTAAAGGTACAAATTGTCAAAATTGTTACAAATGTATTCGCAAATGTCCCGTCAAATCCATCAAGTTTAGCAACGGACAAGCAAACTTGATTGAGGACGAGTGCATTTTGTGCGGTTCTTGTGTGGACGTCTGTCTTCAACGTGTAACTCAAATGGTCGACCAAACTGAAAAAGTGTTGGATTTGTTGAAAAGTGGCAATTGCACTGCATCCATAGACCCTGCATTTGTTGGCTATTTTGAAAACGTAGGTTTTGAAAACATAAAAGATGCTTTGATTCAACTTGGTTTTTCCGACGTGCAAGAAACTTCCATTGGCGCAAGAGCAGTTGCAAAACGTTACAACGAAATTGTGGCAAACAAGTCCTTTGTCATTTCTTCTGCTTGTCCTTCGGTAAATTTACTTATTAAAAAGCATTTTCCCACCCTTATTGACAACCTTACACCTGTGGAAACCCCCTTTGGTGCACACGCAAAAATAATCAAACAAGACAATCCCCAAGCCAAAATCGTTTACATTTCCCCCTGCCTTGCTTCGGTGGAAACAAGTCAACGTTTGGCTGATGCCGTGTTGCCTTTCAATCAACTTGCACGACTTTTCAAAAATAAAGGCATAACTCTTGCTCAAACTAGAAAGGACGTTCCCAACAAGCAACGTTCCTTTGCAGTGCACGCGGGAATCATCAGAAACCTCGAACGTGTGGACGGTTGCACCTATATGGCATTTTCCGGTCCGGACAACTGCGTTAAAGTGTTGCGTGAAGTTGTCAAAAAACCCATTGCCAACTGCTTTTTGGAACTTTGGTCTTGTGCCGATGGTTGCATTGGTTCAGTTGTGATGAACGACAGCGCAAATTCAAAATTGAGACGTCATCAAGCAGTAATTGAAAGCGCAACAACCAACGATTGTCCCCTTTCAAAGGTGGACGTTGACACTGTCCAAACAAGAATTGGCATGGAAGCCCCCGTACCCACCACTGCACAAATTAAAGATATGCTCAAAAAGATGGGCAAATTTAAAGCAGTCGATCATCTAAACTGTGGCGCGTGTGGTTACAACACTTGTGCAGAAAAGGCCATTGCAATCTTGCAAGGCAAGGCCGAAATGTCAATGTGTATGCCCTATTTGGCGTTGTCTGCACAAAGATTTTCCGATGCAGTTTTGGATAACACCCCCAACGGGATTGTGGTAACAAACTTGCAAGGGGAAATTTTGCGTATAAACAACTCGTTGGCTCAAATGATTGGCATAAAACACCGTACGCCTTTCATTGGTCAACACTTCAACAAACTTATGCCTTGCGAAGTTTTTGACCAAGTAGTTCAAACCGGTCAACCTGTTAGAGACCAACTTACATACATTGCTCAATACAATAAATATTTCAAAATATCTATTGCAAAAAATACAAAAACACAAATTTACCTCATTTACGTTCGTGACGTAAACACTTCCACACGCATCCGTTTGAAAAAAGAAGAAACGGACAAAAAGACAATGGAAGTTGCCGACCAAGTCGTTGACCGTCAAATGCGTATCGTTCAAGAAATTGCACTTCTTCTTGGCGAAACTGCAGCCGAAACAAAAGTGGCGTTGGCAAAGTTGAAGGAGTCCATCTCAGATGAAAACAAATAAACTTTATGCCGACATTGGCTTTTTGAGTTTGACTCATACTGGCGAAGAGTTGTGTGGCGACCACGTGGAAATTGCTCAAAACTCCACCAATCAAGGTGTTGTCGTTTCTTTGGCAGACGGATTGGGCAGTGGCGTAAAGGCAAACATTTTGTCCGTTTTGACGGCAAAACTTGTTTCCACCATTGTTGCAAGTGACCTTCCCTTTACAGAAGCAGTTGATGCAATCGTTCAAACGTTGCCTGTCTCTTCTACCTATGGGGTGGCGTACTCTACCTTTTCAGCAATTGACGTAAAGCCCGACGGCAAAATTTTTGCAATTGAATACGACAATCCCGATTTGATTTTAATTCGTAACGGAAAACGAGTTCCCATCCAATTTGAAATACGCGAAATTGGTGGCAAACAAATACGTTTTTCCACCTGTCAAGCACAAACCGGCGACGTCTTTTTGATGTTGTCAGACGGCGTAACTCACGCAGGAATTGGCACCTATTTTGATATGGGTTGGGACGTTGACAAAATTGTTAATTTTATTGCGCCATTTTGCTCGGTAAGATACTCTGCCAAAATGTTGGCAAGAGTTTTGTTGGGGGAAGTTTCTAGATTATACAAAAACGTTCCCGCCGACGATGCAACCGTTTGCGCAATTAAAATTGGTCAACGAAAACAAACCAATTTGATGCTTGGCCCTCCCTACAATAGGGCTGACGAAGAAAAAATGCTGTCCTCTTTCTTCCAAGAAGAAGGGAAACATATCGTCTGTGGTGGTACGACAAGCGCCATTGTTGCAGATTTTTTAAAAAAACCTCTTCTTCCCACTTTGGATTACTTTGACAAAGATATTCCTCCCATTGCTTACATTGAGGGCGTTGACTTGGTTACCGAAGGCGTCATCACAATGAGTAGAGTGTTGGAATATGCAAAAAATCAGTTGGAAGACTATGACAGCTACAAAAAATGGAGTAGCAATCAAGACGGCGCAAGTAAAATTGCACGTCTCTTGTTTGAAGAGGCAACGGAAATAAACTTTTACGTTGGCAGAGCCATCAACTCGGCGCACCAAAACCCCAATTTGCCCATAACCTTCAATATAAAAATGCATTTGATTGAAGAACTTTCCAAATATTTGGAAGCAATGGGTAAAAAGATAAAAATTTACTACTTCTAGTTTTTACCAAAACAACGCAAATAATTTAATGGAGGTACATATATGAGCAACTTAGACTTCTCAATTGTAGATGATATTGTTGCAAAGCACAATTATGATGCCACTGCAATAATTTCCATTTTGCAGGAAATTCAAGAACACTATCACTACATCCCCAAAGAATTCTTTCCTCGCATTGCCCAACACTTGGGAATTAGTCAAGCAAAGGCATATAGCGTGGCAACCTTTTACGAAAACTTTTCATTGGAACCAAAAGGCAAATACGTAATTCGTGTTTGCGACGGAACGGCTTGTCACGTAAGAAAATCCATTCCTATTTTGCAACGACTTAAAAAGGAACTTGGTTTGCAAGAAGGTCAAAAGACAACTGACGACCTTATGTTCACAGTGGAAATCGTTTCTTGTTTGGGTGCTTGTGGTTTGGCTCCTGTTTTGACAGTAAACGACAAGGTACACCCCGCAATGACTCCCGAAAAAGTCGTTGAATTGATCAAATCTATCAAGGAGGAAGAAGCCAATGCTTAAATCTAGACAAGAACTTTCCTCTTTGAGAGAGGCTTTGGTACAAGCCCTTGACAAACAAAAGAAAAAAATTCTCGTTTGCGCAGGTACGGGCTGTATTGCCGGTGGCAGTTTGGACATTTTTGCAAAGTTTGAACAACTTGTAAAAGAAAAAGGTCTTGACTGTGTCGTTTCTTTGGAAGAAGAATCCAAGCACCACCACCTTCACGACCATACGGTCGGTTTAAAAAAATGTGGTTGCCACGGCTTTTGCGAAATGGGTCCTTTGGTTCGTATTGAACCTTTTGGCTGGTTGTACACAAAAGTAAAATTGGACGACGTTGAAGAAATTGTCCAACAATCCATCGTAGGCGACAATCTCGTCGAACGTTTGGCTTACAGACAAGGCGACGTCGTTTACCCCACACAAGAAGAAATTCCCTTCTACAAAAATCAAACACGTGTCGTTTTGGAACACTGCGGTCACATTGACGCTGACTCTTTGAAAGAATACATTGCTCACGGAGGTTACTCCGCATTTGAAAAAGCATTGTTTGATATGAGTGGCGATCAAATCGTCCAAACAATTTTGGACAGCGGTCTCCGTGGCAGAGGCGGTGCCGGTTTCCCTGCCGGTATCAAGTGGCAAACGGTAAGAAAATTGCAATCGGACAAAAAATACATTCTTTGCAACGGCGACGAAGGTGACCCCGGCGCATTTATGGACAGAAGTATCATGGAAGGCGACCCTCACAGAGTGCTTGAAGGCATGATGATTGCCGGTGTTGCCACAGGCGCACAAGACGGCTACATCTACGTCCGTGCCGAATACCCCATGGCTGTTGCTCGTTTAAAAAACGCCATTGCCCAAGCAGAAGCACTTGGCCTTTTGGGCGACAACATTTTGGGAAGTGATTTTTCTTTCCATATGCACATCAATCGTGGCGCAGGCGCATTTGTTTGCGGTGAAGAAACGGCTTTGATTGCTTCCATTGAAGGGGAAAGAGGTTTCCCCCGTGTCCGCCCTCCGTTGACGGTAGTAAAAGGTTTGTTTGGCAAACCCACAGTACCCAACAACGTTGAAACGTATGCAAACGTTGCAAGTATCATCATAAAAGGCGCCGATTGGTTCAAATCTTTTGGTAGCCCCAACAATGCAGGTACAAAAGCATTTGCTTTGACGGGAAACATTTCCAACACCGGTTTGATTGAAGTACCTATGGGCACCACGTTAAGAGAAATTATCTACACCATAGGTGGCGGTTGCCGTAACGGTGCTGAATTTAAAGCAGTTCAAATTGGTGGCCCTTCCGGTGGTTGCTTGACAAAAGAACATATGGATTTGCCTTTGGACTATGACTCACTTCGTTCGGTGGGTGCAATCATTGGTTCAGGTGGTTTGGTCGTTATGGACGAACACACCTGCATGGTGGAAGTTGCAAGATTCTTTATGGACTTTACTCAAAACGAATCTTGTGGCAAATGCGTTCCTTGCAGAGAAGGT
>JAFQWS010000115.1 GCA_017407305.1 Clostridia bacterium | reverse complement strand
TGGCTCAACTTTCCGTCATTGTAAAGGTGGTTGAAAATTTGTGCCACCAACAATTCAAATGATGCCGACGAGGACAAGCCACCACCTGTGGGAATTGTGCTGTGGGTGTAACCAACAAAGCCTCCCACCTTTGCGCCATTGTTCAAAAAGTAATTTGCAACACCTTTTACAAGTCCAATGCTTCCACCTTCCACTTGGTCTGCTTCATCCAAATTGACGTTGAGCACCCTTGTTTTGGAAGAACGCAAAACAACCTTGCTGTCTTTGGTGGGCAAAAAAGCGCAAATTATGTCCAAACTGACTGCGCATGCCAAAACTTTGCCACCATTGTGGTCGGTGTGGTTGCCAACAAGTTCCACTCTGCCACTAGATGAAGAAAAGTAGGCAAAATTGCCACCAAAATTCTTTTTGAACTCTTTCAAAACATTTTGATAGCGCAAGTATTGTTTGAAATTTTTCTTGCCATAAAGGTCAACGAATTGATTGCTGATTTGTTTGATGCTTTTTATTTGTTTCATAAAGTGATTATATATCACTTTTTTTCACAATGCAAGGGGTTTTTGCCTTAATTGATTGACTATCGCAAGACAATTTTATATAATTTTTAGGTATTGGAAGTGAAATTATGAAAAGAGAAAACATAAGAAATATCGCAATAATTGCTCACGTTGACCATGGCAAAACAACCTTGGTTGACCAACTTTTGAAACAAAACGGAATTTTTAGATCCAACGAAGTGGTTGCCGACCGTGTTATGGACAGCGGTTCTATCGAAAGAGAAAGAGGCATCACAATTTTGGCAAAAAATACTGCCGTAATGTACAAAGGTGTAAAAGTAAACATCATTGATACCCCCGGTCACGCCGATTTTGGTGGCGAAGTGGAACGTATTTTGTCCATGGTGGACGGCGTTTTGCTTTTGGTTGATGCCGTTGAAGGTTGCATGCCTCAAACACGTTACGTTTTGAAAAAAGCCCTCAACCTCAACAAAAAAGCCCTTGTAGTTGTAAACAAAGTGGACCGCGGAGTTGACCCTGACGACATTGCCGAACAAGTTTTGTCCCTCTTTATTGAATTGGGCGCAAACGAAGAACAAATTGAGTTCAAAACCATTTACGCCAGCGCAAAACAAGGTTGGGCAACGGAAGATTTGAACAAACCTTCCAACTCTATGGCTCCTTTGTTGGACGCTGTCTTGCAAGAAATTCCTGCCCCCGAAGGCGAAATTGACAAGCCTTTGCAACTTTTGATGTGCAACGTTGACTATGATGAATACGTTGGAAAAATTGGTATTGGCAAGGTAAATCGTGGCAAAATTGAAGTAGGTCAACAAGTAATTATGTGCCACAAGGACGGCACTTTCAACACGGAAAAAATTGCACGTCTTTACCACTTTGAAGGTTTGAAACGTGTAGAGTGTCAACAAGCCCAAATGGGCGATATCGTTGCAATCAACGGTATGGACAACATCAACATTGGAGACACGGTGTGCAACATCGACTGCGTGGAACCTTTGCCTTTCGTCGATATTGACGAACCTACGTTGGCAATTATGTTCATGGTAAACAACAGCCCCTTTGCCGGTCAAGAAGGCAAGTTTGTAACAAGCCGTCATTTGCGCGCAAGACTTTTTAAAGAAGTGGAAACAAACGTTGCAATGCGCGTGGAAGAAACGGAAACTGCCGACTGCTTCAAAGTGTATGGCCGTGGCGAATTGCACCTCTCTATTTTGATTGAAAATATGCGCAGAGAAGGCTATGAATTTCAAATTTCTCGCCCCAAAGTCATTTTGAAGACGATAAACGGCGTTGTTTGTGAACCAATGGAAGACTTGGTGATTGAAGTTCCCGATGCTTACGTGGGCGTCATTATGAACAAAATCGGTGCAAGAAAGGGCGAATTGGTAAATATGGCTCCCGACAAACAAGGTGGCACACGATTGGAATTTAAAATTCCCAGCCGATGCCTCATTGGTTATCGCAACGAAATGTTGACGGATACAAAAGGTTTTGGCGTCATGAACCACGTCTTTGACGGATATCAAGCATACAAAGGAGATATTCAAGAACGCACACGCGGTTCAATCGTATGTTGGGAAACGGGTGTCACCACCACTTACGGCTTGTTCAACGCACAAGAACGTAGCACCCTTTTTGTCAGCCCTGGTTTGAAGGTCTATGCCGGTATGATCGTTGGCGAAAACAGCCGTGAAGACGACATGACGGTAAACGTTTGCAAGACCAAACACCTTACCAACAACCGTGCATCGGGCAGTGACGATGCTTTGAAATTGATAACCCCTCGAACACTTTCTTTGGAACAATGTATGGAATTTATCGCTGATGACGAATTGGTGGAAATTACACCTGAATCAATTCGTTTGAGAAAACGCATTTTGGACAAAGAACAACGTGCAAAATGGGAGGCAAAAAATAAAAAAGCAACTCAATAACAATTAAAAAAGACTAACGAATTTCGTTAGTCTTTTTTAATTTACTTTGTTATTTTTGCAAAACTGCTTTGATACGGCGTACACCTGCAGAGGAACTTTGTTCCTTTTGAATAATAAACTTACCCATTGTACCTGTGTGTTCGGCGTGAGGACCACCACAAATTTCTTTGGAGAAATCGCCAATTGTGTAAACTTTGACTTGTTCGCCATATTTGCTTTCAAACAAACCGATTGCGCCTTGTTCTTTTGCCTCGGCAACCGTCATTGTTTGGCAATCAACTGTCAAATCTCTGTCAATTGCATCTTGGACAAGGGCTTGTACTTCTTTCAATTCGTCAGGTGTGACGGGACGATGGAAAGAAAAGTCAAAACGCAAACGTTCGGTTGTGATGTTGCTTCCCTTTTGCTTGACTTCGTCGCCCAAAACTTTGCGCAATGCTGCTTGCAACAAGTGGGTTGCCGTGTGCAACTCGGTGGTTGCTTGGCTGTTGTCTGCAAGACCACCTTTGAAGTGTTCGTTGCTTGCGTGAGAAACTGCTTGGTGTTGTGCAAATTTTTGTTTGAAACCTTCCAAGTCCACTTCATAGCCGTTTTCTGTGGCAAGTTCTTGGGTGATTTCAATGGGGAAACCAAATGTGTCGTAAAGTTTAAATGCCGTGCCACCGGGAACTTTTTTGGTGGGAAGGTGGGAAATAACTTTGAAAAATTCCTTTTCGCCCAATTCCAACGTCTTTGTAAAACGTTCCACTTCCTTGGTAAATTCGTCAATGACTTTGTCGTGATTTTGTTGCAATTCGGGATAGACGTCTTTGTAAAGTTGGATGTAGTTTTGGCAAAGTTCAACCAATTTGATGGGTTCAATGCCAATTTGACGGGCAAAACGAACTGCACGTCTAATCAATCGGCGCAAGACGTAACCCTTGTCCACGTTGCTGGGAACCACCCCAATTTCATCGCCCAACATAAAGGTTGCCGTGCGTGTGTGGTCGGCAATGATGCGCATTGCTTTGGTGGTCTTTTCCTCTTGACCATATTGTTTTTGAGAAAGGTCTTCAATTGTTTTGATGGCATCTTGGAACAAATCGATTTCATAGACCGATTGGCATCCGTTGAGGGTTGCAACCACTCTTTCCAAACCCATACCCGTATCTACGTTCTTTTGGGAAAGAGGTTGATAACTTCCGTCGGGCAATTTGTTGAATTGCATAAAGACGTTGTTCCAAATTTCCAAATATTTGCCACAATCACATGCAGGGGAACAATCGGGGCCACAACAAGGTTTGCCTGTGTCCCAGAAAATTTCCGTGTCGGGGCCACAAGGGCCTGTCGTACCTGCAATCCACCAGTTGTTCTTTTTGGGAAGATAGAAAATTCTTTCTTTGGGTACACCACATTTTTGCCAAACGGATGCGCTTTCTTCGTCTCTTTGGCAGTCTTCGTCGCCTTGGAAAACGGAAACTGCAATTCGGTTGGGATCAAGACCAAGCCATTGTTTGTCCGTCAAAAATTGCCAACTCCAAGTGATGGATTGTTCTTTGAAGTAGTCACCCAAAGACCAGTTTCCCAACATTTCAAAGAAAGTAAGGTGGCTGGAATCGCCAACTTCTTCAATGTCGCCTGTACGAACGCACTTTTGAACGTCGCAAAGTTTTGTTCCCTTGGGGTGAGGTTGTCCCATCAAATAGGGAATAAGGGGGTGCATACCTGCCGTTGTAAACAAAACGGAAGGATCGTTTTCGGGAATAAGGCTGGCAGATGCAATTACTGCGTGACCATTTTGTTCAAAAAATTGCAAATATTTTTTTCTTAATTCTTTAGAAGTATACATAGTTTTACCTTTTTGCTTTTTAAAAGACCGAGAAAGACTTTCTCGGTCTTTTTTATGTAATTTTAGTTTAGATTATTTTTTTTCTTTTTTTGTCCAACTGAAGATGGTTGCAATCAAGCAAACTGCAGGAACGACAAATGCGCTCACTCTAAACAATGCTTGAGGTTCGACTCCACCAAAGATGAAACCTTGTACAACGGAAGGGAGGCTGGGCATAAAGTAGCCAACGCCTGCCAAAACTGCCGTCAAAATGGTGAAAAGAAGGTGAAGACCTTTGAATTTGGGCTTGCTTCCTTTGATCAAACCAATGAGAGAACCAAGTATAATAAAGACGAGTGAAAGACCCGTAAGCACTGCAAATGCAAAGACAAACCAATTGGAAATTGCAATGGATGCAACGCCGTTTGCCATAATATCTTTTACCACTGCACCAACCGTATGGTACAAGTTGCGCCAATTGCCGTTGACGTAGGCAATTTCAAAGACAAATTGTTTTAAAAATTCCACGCTGGAAATTGCAAAGCAGAAAACCGTTGCAACAAGACCTACGAGAAGCAAAATGAAACTTGCAAAACGTCCGGAACCTTTTTTCTTTTCTTTTTCTTGTGTTTCAATGAGACCGTTTTGAATAGGTTGTTCTTTTTCTTGTTTTTCTTTGTTGCCAAACAAGGACCAACCTTTTTTCTTTTCTTGCAAAGGAGCTTGGCTGACGTTTGCAAAGACGTAACCACAAGCACAAACGTTGGATTCTGCAGAAATGATGCGATGGCAACGAGGGCATTCTTTGTGTTGAATTGAAGCAACTTTCAAATCGTTGCCACAAATACGACAGAAGTTTGCTCCACCTACGTTGACGGTGTGACATTTTGTGCAGACAACGGGTTCGCTGGGTGTTTTGAGTTGTCCACCACATTGATAACAATACTTTGCTGACAAGGAGTTTGCTGTTCCACAACGGGGGCAAACGTTAAAGTTGTTTGAGCTTCTCATTTTTTACCTCTCTTTTTGTTTGTTTGGGGGGCTTTGTTGCCACAACGTTCACAATATTTTGCGTCTTTGGAGTTGATTGCTCCACAATCGCATTTCCATCTTCCTTCTACTCTGCTGGGGGCAACGCCTTCAAACGAGTAGTTGCAAGTGGAACAAAAAGATGCGTCGTAGGGATTGTCTGCACCACAAACAGGACAATAGTGTTTTTGATCTTCTACAACAAGTTTCAAACCACATTTGATGCAAAAATCTTGTTGGGTATCGTTTAACGTGCCACAGTTGGCACATACAACGAGTTTTTTACTTTCTTCCGATTGATATACCGCACGGCGCACCACACCATCGTCAAAGAAATGTTCTTCAAAGGTCAATTGGAAATCTTGCGTTTGGCAATCTGCCAAAGATGCAAAACAGTAGGAACAATAGGGGACGGTCAAAGGATTGGGCGTACCACAATGAATACAAACCTTTCTTTTTACCACTTTGTGTTCCACAACTGACGAAACGGGCGTACCACACGAAGGGCAATAAGCCGTGGCAACGGGAATTTCTTTGAAACAGTTGGGGCAGTTGAAAGTTTCTCTTGTGTCCAAAACCATTTGTTGATTGTTATCATAAAATTGGCTCAACGCATCTTTTACCGACACGGCACTTTTCTTCCAATCGTCTTGATTGACAGGCACCACTTCATTTGTGTCTTTGATGGTTTCAACGTTGAGCAACTTGTGACCGCAATTGGGACAAAAGATTGCTTCCAAAGAAACACCCTCTTTACAATTGGGACAAACTGCATCGTTTCTTTCAAGGAACTCGCTGTGTCCACAATTTATGCAAAATTGGGTTTGGCTGTCGTTGACTTCGCCACAATTTTTACATACTCTCATCTTTCACCTTATTTGAAAAAGTTTTTCTAATTACTATTATATCTAAATAATCTTGGTTGTCAATACCAATATTTTTTCTTTTACACGATTATTTTTGAGGTTTGAAACTTGCTTTAAGTCCAACGACACTGTTGAACACCGACAAACCGTCAACTTGGTCTCTGTCCTTGCAATAATAACCCATACGCATAAATTGGAATTTGTCGCCAACTTTGGCATTTTCCAAAGATTTTTCGGCGTAAACTTCAATTTCCTTCAAGGAATCGGGATTAAATCTTGCCAAAAGGTCGTCGGAACCATCGTCTTCGTTGAGTATGTTGGACAATTCTCTTACCACAATTTTGACGTAGTTGTTGGCATCTACCCATTGGACAACGCCTTTTACTTTTACACCTGACGTGTCGGAACCACTTTTGCTGTTTTCCACAACGGAACAATTGAGTTGAACAACCTTTCCACTTTCGTCGGTGATTGCTTGGTCACAATGAATAATATATGCACCTTTCAAACGGACGTAACCATCCACCTTCAAACGATGATATTTGGGCGGGGGTACAAGAGCAAAGTCACTTCTGTCAATGTAAATTTCCTTGGAAATTGTTACCTTTCTTGTTGTGACAACTTCTTGGTTGGGGTTGTCTTCCACGTCCAATTCTTCTACTTTGTCAAAGTTGGTCAAAACGACTTTTAAAGGGTCAAAAACTGCCATGACACGATTTGCCGTCATGTTGAGATTGTCCCTGACACAACTGTCCAAATATTCGGCTTCCACCGTGCTGTTGGCTTTTGCAATGCCTACGCGATGACAAAAGTCTTTGATTGCATCTGCGGGAATACCACGTCTACGCATACCAGACAAGGTGGGCATTCTGGGATCGTCCCAACCCATAACCTTGCCAACTTCTACCAAACGTTTCAAAAATCTCTTGGACAAAACGGTGCCTTCAATGTTGAGCCATGCAAACTCAATTTGTCTGGGCAAAGGTTTTTCAAAGTCGCAATTTTCTACGTACCAATTGTACAAAGGACGATGGTCTTCAAATTCCAACGTGCACAAACTGTGGGTTATGTGCTCAATTGCGTCCTCGATGGGGTGCGCAAAGTCGTACATAGGATAGATGCACCACTTGTCGCCTGTGTGTTGGTGATTGGCTCTCAGCACACGATAAACAACGGGGTCACGCATATTGAGATTGGGACTTGCCATATCAATTTTGGCACGCAAAATCAACGAACCATCGGGATGTTTGCCATCTTTCATTTCTTGGAAAAGTTGCAAACTTTCTTCAATGGGGCGATTTCTGTTTTTGCTTTCAATACCGGGGGTTGTGAAAGTGCCACGCGTTGCATTGATTTCTTCGGCCGTCATATCGTCAACGTATGCCAAGCCTTTTTTGATGAGGGTGACTGCGCATTGATACATTTGGTCAAAGTAGTCACTTGCAAAGTGCAATTCGTCCCATTCAAAACCAAGCCATTTGATGTCTTGTTCGATTGCATCGACGTATTCTTCACTTTCTTTTGTGGGGTTGGTGTCGTCGTATCTAAGATTGCAACGACCTTTATATTTTTCCTTGACGCCAAAGTTCAAGCACAAACTTTTTGCGTGTCCAATGTGCAAGTAACCGTTGGGTTCGGGGGGAAATCTTGTGATTGTTTGTTGTATTTTTCCATCGGCAAAATCTTGCTCGATAATTTCTTCAATAAAATTTTCTGCCATACTTTATTCCTCGCTAAATGAATCTTGAGGGGCTTCCGACCATTGCATATAGTCGGGTTCTTCTTGTTCTTGTTGCGTTGAAGTTGCCCCAACTTGTGCCAAAAAGTCCTCTTCGTCGTAAAATTTGACGTATTTGCCAATCCAACCCAAAGGAATTTCGGCTGTTGCACCGTGTCTGTTTTTTGCAACAATCAACTGCCGTTTGCCTTCGTGCTTTGATTCTTCCGAAGGTCTGTGAATAAACATAACCATGTCGGCGTCTTGTTCAATTGCGCCTGATTCTCTCAAATCGGACAAAACGGGCTTGGACGTCTGCACGATGCCGTCTTTTGCCGTTGCACGATTTTCGCCCTGACGGTTGAGTTGGCACAACAACAAAATGGGAACGTCCAATTCTTTGGCAAGGTTTTTCATTGAACGTGTGATGGAAGAAACTTCCAATTGACGGTTTTCCTTTCTACCATCGTCTTGGTCGGATTGCATCAAACCCAAGTAGTCAATGACAATCATGTCAAGTTTGCCTTGTGCTTTGAGACGGCGACATTGACTGCGAATTTCGCTTGGTCTTACGTTTGCCGTGTCGTTGCCAAACAACTTCATTTTTTCAAACAAAACTTGATAGGCGGAATTTAATTTTGACAATTCGTTTGTGTCGGAGTAACGTCCGGTTTGAATACTGCTGAGCGGTACTGACGACATTGCAGACAAAAGTCTTTCCAACAATTGTTGGTTGGTCATTTCCAAAGAGAAAAATGCCACCGATTTTTGCTGTTCTTTGGCTGCGTTCAACACAAAGTTGAGTGCCATTGCCGACTTGCCTACGCTGGGACGAGCTGCCAAAACGATAAGTTCGCCACCTTTAAATCCGTTTGTAATGCTGTCCAAACGTTTGAAACCTGTCAAAACGCCTTGCGTTCCAAGGGGGTTGTGGAAACGATTTTGAATTTCCGTCATAACTTTGCCCAAAACGTCTTGCATGGGTACAAGTTTGCCCACCTGTCTTGTTTGCGTAAGGTTGTAAATTTCGCCTTCGGCAAATGCCAAAGCATCTTCGTCGCTGTCCACTTGACATGCCTTTTCGATGATGCGATTGCAAGATTCAATCAAAGAACGCATCAAAGAGCAACGTTTGACAATTTTGAGATAATCTTTGTACTTTGCACCGGAAGGCAACAAAGAATAGATTTCGCTGACGTAATCTACGCCACCACTTACCTTGGTTGTGCCTTGACGATTCATTTCGTCAATCAACGTGGCAAAACCTAATTGTTGGTTGTCCAAAACCAACTGTTTGATTGCCAAAAATACGTTTTTGTTTTGGGAAGAATAAAAATCTTCTACACTCAACTCGGAAACAATTTCCAATGCTTCCGATTTGTTTTTGAGAATACAACAAAACAAATGCTTCTCGGCTTCGTCCGAGTGAGGCATTGAAAATACTTTTTGTGCCGGTTCGTAAACGGTTGATTTTTTGCTTGCCATAATGCTCCTTGTGATCGACAAAATGCCGATAATAATACTTATAACAAATTATACAACATAAAGTTTACAAATGCAAGAATAAATATAATTAAAATATAAAAAAATAGGCGTTGTTTTTGCCCCCTTTTAGGGCAAAACAACGTCTATTGGATAAATGCAATCTACTTTTTGATAGGTGTCGGCTCTTATTTGTCTTTTTTCTTCATTTTGTCCTCGCTTGACAACCAAAAACGTTTTTGATTTTACTCCGTCGCTTCCTGCAACGTACAAATCGGAAAACTTTTTGTCCTTTGTCCACAAGGCGTATTTTTTCTCGAAAGGCGTTCGTTCTTGTTCCGTTTGTATTTCCACCTCGAAATCGTTTTTTATTCCGTATATTTGCACCGTTGCCTTGCCGTTTTGTCCAAAGGCAACAAAATACAAATCTCCGTTGGTGTCGTTGACAAATTTCAAATCAAATGCGCCAAAAGACACCATTGCATCGCGCCCTGCCAAAACGTAACTGGGCACAAGCGTGTGGGCATGAACTTCTTCCACCTTTAAATTTGCCAAAAGCACTGCATTGTACAAGGTTGTAGATGCTTGACACACGCCACCACCCAAACCGTCAACGTACCTTCCACCAACGATAATTTTTGCACTTTTGAAACCTCGCTCTTGGGTACGTTGGCCCACCTTTTGGTTGAAGGAAAAGGTTTCTCCTTGGTGCAAAATCGTGCCGTTTATATACTGCAACGCAAGGGCAACGTTGTGACTTCGGCTGACTTTTTCTTGGTTAAAGTAGGTGGTAAATTGCCCCTTTAACGCCGTTTGGTCTTTTAGTTGTTTTATGCTTTTTGCACGGTCAATTTTGAGTGGAATTTGAATTTTTTTGTTCTTTTGACAAACTTGTTTTAATAGAGCGTACCAATCGATTTCCACGCCGTCAACTCCGTTGAAATAGAGAAATTTCTCCTTTTCGTCAGGACAAAATTTAAAAGTGGCGTCCACCTTGTTTTTTGTGATTTTTTGCTCAAAATCATCCAAAATGGGTGAAATTCCATAAAAAATGTAATTTAGCACTGCGCGTGGTGGCAGACCAATTTGCAAAAATTCTTGCGCAACCTGCCACTTGTCGGCGTGGTAAATTTTTCGCATTTCCTTTTCTTCATTGGACAAATTTTGCGCTTCTTTTGACAACGAATAGGTTGCACTTTTCCCTTGACAATGCAAAGTAAAAGTTGTGTCCCAAGGACACAAACCAAAGGCAAAAATATTGCAAAATAAAACGCTTACTAGTATCGTAAGCGTCAAAATTTTTAATTTCATTTTATTTTCAAAACCTTCTTGGTGTAGGGCATGGGGGAAAAACTCTTTCCCAAACCAACGCCGTGAGTTCCATCGTGAAAATCACTTCCACCGGTAACCACCATACTGTATTTTTTGGCAAGTTTTGTGTAGTACTTACGATCAAAATAAGTATGTGAAAAATACTCGGCTTCAATACCACCCAAACGGGCTTTGTGCAGTTTGAGAAGGTATTTTTCAAAATCCGGTTTTGTCATACGCAAAAGTTTTGGATGCGCCAAAACGGGTATTCCACCAAAATCTCTTGTCAATTTGATGGCTTCTTCCACCGACAATCTTTCGGTGCGTACAAAACAAGGTGCGTTTGTTCCCAAATACTTTTCAAATGCCTCACTTTCGTTTTCCACCAATCCCATTTGCACCATTTTTTTTGCAAAATCGTTTCTGCCAACGGTGTTTCCCACCTTTTGAGCAGTTATTTCATCAAGACTGATTTCAATTCCATACTCGTTGAGACGTTTTTCCAAAGCTACGTTTCTCAAATGGCGATATTGTGCCACTTTTTGCATTTTTTTCAAAAATTCTTGATTGGTGTAATCCACGTTGTATGCCAAAATATGTACGTCTTTTTCCCCTTCGGTGGCAGACAATTCCACACAAGGCAAAATTTGTAGTCTTCCCTTGGCGTGGTCAATGGCACGTTGAACCCCCGCGACGGTGTCGTGGTCGGAAATGGCAATGCAGTGCATACCAAGTTCAATAAGTTTGTCCACCAACTGCTCGGGCGTCAAAATTCCGTCGGAACAAGTTGTGTGCAAGTGCAAATCACATTTCATATTTTTATATTAACCTTTCTTGCGACAATTAGTCAAATGATAAATGTAACTTTGGAAAAATTGTTTAAAAAAAAACACTATGTTTCACGAAGCCGTGAAACATAGTGTTTGAAGTGCTTAACAATAAATTTAATTATTTTTTGAGTGCAAGGTCAACTGCAACTGCACATGCTACGCTGGCGCCTACCATGGGGTTGTTGCCCATACCGATCAAGCCCATCATTTCTACGTGTGCGGGAACGGAGGAAGAACCTGCAAATTGTGCATCACCATGCATACGACCCATTGTGTCTGTCAAACCATAGGATGCGGGACCTGCTGCAACGTTGTCGGGGTGAAGTGTACGGCCTGTGCCACCACCACTTGCAACGGAGAAGTACGTTCTGCCGTGTTCTTGGCACCATTTTTTGTACGTTCCTGCAACGGGGTGTTGGAAACGTGTGGGGTTGGTGCTGTTGCCTGTGATGGAAACGTCGACGCTTTCACTGCGCATGATTGCAACGCCTTCGCTTACGTCGTCGGAACCATAGCAACGAACTTTTGCTCTGTCGCCTGTGGAGAAGGGTACTTCTCTGACAACTTTCAATTCGTCTGTGTAGTAGTCGTATTCTGTTTGAACGTATGTGAAACCGTTGATTCTTGCAATGATGTATGCTGCATCTTTGCCCAAACCGTTCAAAATAACGCGCAAGGGTTTTTTGCGAACTTTGTTTGCTGTGCTTGCAATGCCGATTGCGCCTTCTGCTGCTGCGAAACTTTCGTGACCTGCCAAGAAAGCAAAGCAATCTGTTTCTTCTCTGAGCAATTTACTTGCCAAGTTGCCGTGTCCCAAACCAACTTTTCTTTGGTCTGCAACAGAACCGGGAATGCAGAAAGATTGCAAACCAATACCGATGTGTTCGGCTGCTTCGGGTGCGCTGGGTGCTTTTGCTTTGATTGCAAGAGCTGAGCCTACTGTGTATGCCCAAACTGCGTTTTCAAAGCAAATGGGTTGAATGCCACGAACGATGCTATCTACGTCAACGCCGTGTGCTGTGCAAATTTCTTTGCATTCTTCCAAATCTTTGATGCCGTATTTTGCCAATACTTCGTTGATTTGGTTAATTCTTCTGTCAAAACTTTCAAATGTAACTGCCATTGTAATTTCCTCCCACTATTATTCTTTGCGAGGGTTGATGTACTTGGCAGCATCGTTGAATCTGCCATAGTGCTTGCGTGCTTTTTCCAATGCTTCTGTGCCGGAAACGCCGTCTTCAACTGCCTTCATAAGCAATGCCAAGTTTACGTATTCGTAACCAATGATTTCGTTGTTTTCATCAAGTGCCAACTTCGTGATGTAACCTTCGGTAAGGTTGAGGTAACGAGGGCCTTTGATTTTTGTGGAGTAGCATGTGCCAACCATGGATGCAAGACCTTTGCCCAAGTCTTCCAAACCTGCGCCAATGGGCAAACCTGCATCGGAAAATGCAGATTGTGTGCGACCATAAACGATTTGCAAGAACAATTCTCTCATTGCAACGTTGATTGCGTCACAAACCAAGTCTGTGTTGAGGGCTTCCAAAATGGTTTTGCCGGGAAGGATTTCGGATGCCATTGCTGCAGAGTGTGTCATACCAGAGCAACCGATTGTTTCTACCAATGCTTCTTCAATGACACCGTTTTTGACGTTGAGTGTCAATTTGCACGTGCCTTGTTGAGGAGCACAGCAACCGCAACCGTGTGTAAGACCGTTGATGTCTTTGATTTCGGTAGATTTAATCCATTTTCCTTCTTCGGGAATGGGTGCAGGACCGTGATTGCAACCTTTTGCAACACAAGTCATTTTGTTAACTTCGTGTGAATATTGCATAACGCATTATACCTCCGTTTGTTTTTATCCGTGAAAATTATACCACAACAACAAAAAAAAGCCAACTGTTTAGATACAAAAAAGCAAATGAAACGCCCAAAATTGCTATTCTCTTAGGGATTTTTGAAACGTTAAAAATTTATAGGAAATTGCACTTTCAAGCGGAGAAAAATCGGATTCCATTGCGGGGTCTGATTTTTTTGTTTAACTCTCGTTATTAAATGGCGATAGTTTTCTTTATACAATCTTAATGCCGACGAGAAAAATCATAACGTATTCTTTATAGGAAATATAGTACAATGATTGGCAAAGAAAGATATTCTAGAGGTGTGTTTATGGAAGTTAAAACAAAATTCAAATTATCTTCCTTTCAAATTATTTTACTCGG
>JAFQWS010000114.1 GCA_017407305.1 Clostridia bacterium | reverse complement strand
GCCGTGTGTCGAGGTGGCGCAAACACTTTGTGCGAACTGACGGAAATGCAAATTCCATTTGTTTGCGTACCTTTGGAAAAAAGCAGTAGGGGCGAGCAACTGGACAACGCAAAGTTGTTTTGTCAACAAAAAGGTTGTGGCATTTTGCTTCGAGAAAGCTCTTTGGACTTTGACTTGCAAAAAGAGACTCATACCCTTTTGAAAAATCTTGATTGGTACAAGCAAAACCAAAAGAAATTTTGTATAAACGGCACAAATACCGTCGTGAAACTTATTGAACAAACAATAAGCAAATATCAGTGATTACTTGTAATTGGACAAAAGAAGTTTAGTTTCTTTTACTACCTGTTCTTTTAAGGCTCGAGGGGACAAAACTGTCACGTCCTTGCCAAAAGAAAGAATTTTTCGCACCAAGTAGTCGTCAAAAGGCATTTCGGCGCTTGCCACAAGACCTTCGTCTGTTTGTTGCAAGTTGTGAACGCCAAGCCACTCGGCAACGTGGGTTGATGCTGAACTTTCCACAAGCAATTTGACCTTGGTGCGTTGCACCTTATCCACGTTTGAGCCCAAAGTGTTGGGATCAACTTTGTAATCTCGTGCAGGGAAAATTTCTTTGGTGGCGACAGCCGACATAATACGTGAAATTTTGAAAAATCTAAAATCTTGACGCAAACGGCAAAAACAATAGGCATACCACAAATTGTCTTTCAAAACCAAAGCATAAGGCTCTACGTCACGAGTCGTTTGAACGCCTTTGTCGTCGCTGTAACCAAGTTTTACAACCGTTGTTTGAGCAATGCAAGTTTGCATTGTGGAAATTGCTTCCAACTGCTCGGTTGACATTTGGGTGTGCACCACCAATTGATTGGATTTGAGCATGCAATCTGCGCGAGAATTGGACAAAGTCAAAATTTTGTCTTTGGCAGATTTGGTTGTCCTGTCTTGCAAGGAAAAACCATCCAAGCAAACCACCAAACGGTCCATTTCCTCTTTGGTAAGATAGTTGCTGTGCAGTTTGTAACTGTCCAACATGGAAATGCCACCATATCTGCCAGTTTCGGCATAGACAGGCAAACCGATTTGGGCAAGTTTGTCTACGTAACGATAGACGGAACGAACGGAAATCTCAAACTCTTTTGCCAAATCTCCGGCCTTAACCTTTTCGCGGGAAAGCAGGGCCATAAGTATGCCCACCATTTCTCGTTGCATAAAAATTCTCCTTAAATAATTTATTATATTATAATATATTTAGACACCCATTGTCAAGATATATGTGAAAAAAATATCAAAAAAAATTAGCCGAACAAAACGTTCGGCTTGTTTTTTTACTTTATTACAGCGACGGCAACAGCTGTGTTTTTGCTGTGCGTTATGGATAGGAAAATTTCCTTTCCCTTTTCCAACAAAAGGTCTTTTGCCTTGCCATAAAGGACAACGGTGGGTTGCCCCAAAGGCGTGTGATCAACTTCGACGTGGCAAAGTCCCGTTTGGTTGCCAATGCCTGTGCCAAGGGCTTTCAACACTGCTTCTTTGGCACAAAAAATGCCTGCAATTGTTTCTAGAGCATCGCCTTTTAGGTGAATATAATCAATTTCTCGTTGAGTAAACACTCGCCCTGCTTCCAAGGACAAGTCTTTGACTCTTTCCACTTCCAAAATGTCAATCCCAATCATCTTCGCCACTCCTATATTGACCAATAATTTGCGACACTACGTCATAGTCAAAACCACGATACACCAAAAATCTTTGCAATTTTTGCAACGTTTTGAAGTCGTTTGTTTTGTTTTTCATATACTTTTGCGACAATTCAACTGCCGTTTGACGTTGTTTTTGGTCGTCCACTTCCACTTGTTCGGCCATTTCTTTGTAAATGCCCTTTTGCATCAACTCGTTTTTGATACGCCTTTGACCTTTTGAAAGAGAATTTTGCTCGGTGTAAAGTTGAATATACAATTGATCGTCAACGTAATGATAATCTTTCAACTTTTGAACAACAATTTCTTCCACTTCCGACACGACACCTTTTTTTCGTAAATAATCACGAATTTGTTTGGTTGTTTTCATGCTTTTGGAAAGGTAATCGACGCACTTTTCAAAGGCATAAGAAATTTCGCTTTGATGGACGGCTTCCTTTAACGTCGCTTCGTCCACCTCTGCTCCCTCTCTGAGCCCCAACCTTGCCACTGCAACAAGTTGAAGTCCAGAATAGAACTCGCCATCAACGTACAAATTGACACGTTGTTTGTTGCGTTTTTGAATTTCTATTTGACTGATTATTGCCATAAAAAGTTACTTTTTGAAAATTTTGTAGTTTTGGCTTGTCAACAACCAATGTGCGTTGTCCATAAGTTGATAATCGTACTTGATGACGTCCACGTCTTCTTGTTCACAACCGTTGCGCTTGGCAACCATTTGTCTAAAATCCACCAAACCTTTCATTGTGGTAAGATTTCCGTGACGACGACATTGATAATTTTTACCATTGGTAAATTTGACTTTGCCCTCTTTGGTGATGATTGTTTCCACTTTTATTTGGTCAATGGTTGCAGGAATTGTGCCACAACTGATCATAAAGGAATTCCAACGATAGTGTTCGTGCGTTGCCAAGGTTGTTCTTAATCCTTTTTGGAAGTTGAGGTCATAGTCCACCACTTTTTTGCCAAAGGCCGTGTTTTCAAGATATTTGATGGTGCTTTCCTTGTCGTAAACTGCAAAATATTGCTTTTCATCAAGGGGATTTTGGCAATTTTCAGCATAGTCCAAGCCCATCAAATTGAGTTTGGAGCGAATGGACAAACAGGCGTATGTATTGGAAAGACGTTCTTGTTGTGTCTTTGTTGCGTGCCAATCATAGTCGGCTTGAGCAAAAATTTCGTCAATTTCTTGTTGGGTGTACTCAACTTTGCAACCTTTTTTGGCGTTGGCAATTTTTTGGGAAAGGTCATATTCCAAAGAGTAGAAACGGTCGCACATTTTTGCCATTTCCTCCACCTTTCCTTTGTGGATTTTGTCCACGCTATACACCACTTTTTCTTCGTCTGCAAACATGAAGCAGTCGTCACGTTGGAAAATTTCACAATGTTCTTTTCCGGTGCGAACTCTTACGAACATGGTAAGGTTGGCGTTCCACTCTTGCTTCATATGTGCAAGTTTGTATGCCAAGTCAATGTTTTCCAAATCGTTGCCAAAACAAATGATAATGACGTTTACGCTGTTTTCCATCGTCAAAATTTGTTTCAAGTTTTTGTTGAAATCTGCGTTTTCAATTGCAACTTGGTAAAAACGTTCTTTGGAAGGCAACTCGGGCAAAGGCAAATAACCTTGTTGCTTGTCTTGTTTCAAAACGTATTCGCCATTTTCGTCCTTTTCAAAAAACTCGTTGCGATAGTGATAAAAACTGTGATTGAGATTTTTGTCGTGAACAACGTCGTGTTTGTCAAAAATGTGGTAATTGACTTGTTTAAGTTGCAAATCACCATCTTTCTCCGTCAAAAATTGGTTGTTGGCAACCGACGCTTTCAAAATTTGACGCAAAACGTCACCATAACCCACACCAACAACGTTGATGGTAACGCCGTCTTTTACCAAACCTTTTTCAAAGTCGATATGGTTGGCGTTCATAAATTTTGTCAAGGGGTAATTGTCCACAAAATCGGTGGCAATTTGGGTGTATTTGTCAACGTAACGAACACAGCCAAAGCTGTTTTGAACAATTTCGTCATAAATGGTTTGATCGGCCGTTGAACCGAATACGTAAACCGTCAAATTGCCAAAAAGACGTTTGTAAAACTTTTGAAGTTGTTGTTTTTGGTGTTTTTGCGCCTTTTGTTCCTCCCAACCTTCCGTTTCATTTTTGAGTTGCTCACCACGTTGGTTGACAAGGTCGCAAATCTTTGTTTTGATTGCGTTGGCGATTTTGATGTTGTTTTCTTCACATTGTGTGTTGACGACAACAAGAGTGTGTCTTGTTGCATCAACGGACTCTTGCACCACTTGTTGGCAATAGTTTTCCCAATTTTTCTCCGATACGTAGTGAACGTCATCCAAATACAACGGACTTCCGTCTTTCAAACCAAGGTCACACAACAACAACTTTTGACGGCTGTTGTCGGAATTGTAAATTTGCAAATTGTTGTCGTTAAATCCCACGACAAGCAATCTGTCGCCTTTTGCTTGGGTAAACTTTCTTTTGCCGTTGGCAATCCAAATGATTTGATCCAACAAAGACAACAAAAATACGCCTGCATTGGCTGTGACCACCAAAAACGTCACAACAACCGCAGTTGCATAGACGGGGTTTTGTGACATAAGATTTTCCACTGCGCCCGTTTCATAGTCCAAAACTATCAAAGAAAGGCTGTCGTTTATGGAAAGGAAAACTGCCAAAAACCAGTTTATTCCGTCAAAAAGGTAACCCATAAAATACATGGGCAATGCAGCCAAATAAGCCCACAAACAGTTGCCTCGTTTGAATTGCTTTAAAAACTTGACTCGTTGATTTCTTTGTTGAAAGCAAAGACGTATGACCGTGCTCACAAAAAGCATGGTCAAAACTGCCAATATTGCAATTGATACAATTGTGTAAATTGTCATAGTTAGTTCCTTTATGTTTAGTATGAAAAATTATCTGTATTCGTCTAAAACTTGTTTAAGCAAAACGGGGTTGTCCGTCATGATAGCATCACAACCCAATTCAATCAAATGACGCATTTCGTCTGCATCGTTGATTGTCCAATATTGAACGGCAACGTTGCGTTGGTGAGCACGATCAATGATATTCTTTTTGTCAAGCGTCAAGGTAATGCCCAAATCGTAACTTGTGGGAATTTGCAAGCAAGCAAAATCGCCGTTGTCAAAAATGTTGACACGAAGCATTTGCGTGATGATAAACTTTGCTGCTGTTCCTGTGGGTGCGCCACGCATAAGGTGAGGATAATTTGTTTTGAGTTCTTCTTCAATTTCATCGTTGAAAGTGCCAATGACGATATTGTCCAAATAGTTGGGATATTGTTGCAAAACGTCGTTCAATTTTTCACAAGCAAGTTTGCCACGTTCTCCACCATTTTTGATTTCCACAATGAACAACAAATCGGGGTTGCTTTGGTAAAACTCTTCAAACAATTGTTCCACCGTTGCAATTTGCAAACCCAAACCAACAAAGTCCACGTCTTGACCTTGGTAAGGATAGTTGCCGTTTTCGTCACGGAAATAGTAACCAAAGTTGTATTGTTGAAGTTCTGCCAAAGTCATATCTTCAATGTAGTGACGATTGTTTTTGTCGCTGATAATATCACGCATTTGGTCGTAGGAAACTGCTCCGTTGACGTTGCAAGTACGGTCAACGTAACTGTCGTGGTTGTACACCAAATAGCCGTCTTGTGTCAAATACAAGTCGCTTTCGATGATGTCAATGCCAATTTCGTTGACTGCCTTTCTATACGCCATCATTGTGTTTTCGGGATTGTTGTCGCCACCACCACGGTGTGCAGCAATCATGGGCAATTGACCTTCTCCAACGATAAAGGGATTGTTTTCTACGTTCTTTTTGGGAGGTATAACGTTGATTACCGACCAAAACAAAACCAAACAAATAAATACGATACCTAAAACTTTCCATACTTTTTTCATTTTTCTTTTTCCTTTTGTATATTTTCAATTTTGCCATTGGCAAATTTTTATTCTTGAGGGGGAACGTTTGTTCTTTGCAGGTGCATTTGATAATATTCTTCGTTGAGCAAGGGCAAAAAGTCTCACTTTTATAAACAGATATCTATGTGTAATCTGTGTTTAAAAATTTACTCCTTTATTTCTTCCCAAGCCTTTTTGCCTTTTTCAGTCAACGAGTATGGGTATTCATCATGTTCATTTTTCCAATTATAATTAACGCAAATATATCCTTCGTCAAGCATTTCTGCTAACAGTCTTTTAACTTCAAAATGAGATATGTCAACTTCAGCAGCTAACACAAAAAATTCTACTATCTGTGTAAAAGCTTCGTCGTCCTCAATTAAACAATCTAAAATCAATTCTTTATTTGTCAATTTTCGTTCCACCTTTATGAAAAAACTATCGATATGTTATACTAAACTGCTGTAAATTGAATTTTTGAGGTTTGCTCAAAAATCACTTTTGTCCCTGTGTAAAATCAAGGCAATTTTTGAGTTTGAACACCGATTTTTTGAATTTTTATCTCAAAATCGTTCAAAACGGCTTTGTTTAGCCCATATTTAGCCGATTATGGTTCATTTCCTCGTGAGACAAGACCGACTCAACGTGGGTCAAGAGAGCAAAAGGTCTCAAAATGGTCGAAAAATGGGAGTTGTGAAATTAAAAAGTCTCACTTTTATAGGTGGAAATCATCATTTGTCCCTGATTTTTGAGCGGTGCTTGGAAACATATCAATTTATATTGTGTTGCCTTATTTATCACTCAAAATGAGAGACTTTATATTTCTTCCCCATAGCCTTTTCGTTGAAGGTAATATAAGAACGCTTTCTGCATTTCAAGATCAACCTTCTGCCATCTTCGCGGTGGGTATAAACAGGCTCAAAGTTGCCGGTAGTGGTTTTTAACTTTTCTGCTAATACCTCTACGTATTCTTTCTTTTTGCCGATAATCGAGGGGCAAGCAAAAGAAAGCTCATAGTTGTAACGTTTGAACATATTTTTGGAAATCAAGATATAACGAGGATTTTCAATAGGGGAAAGCATTTCTGCCATAGCTGTATTAAAAATGTTCTGATCGTGAATTGATGCATTGCGCAAGTGTAGCGAAACAACATAGATCTGCTTGTACGCGGTTGTTTCCACCTTTGCCGACGGCGATATCAAACCACATTCACACAGCGTTTTGTAAACTGCAACACCGAGCGTTTTAATTGAGGTAGCTGGATTAAAGTGTAGCACCATCTTCTTTATGCCGTGGTACAAAACAACAAACAATCCAATCATTACTGCAAGAGTTCCCAAAGACAAAGGAATATTATTATTTACCATCAACCTCATTAGCGGTTGCAGTAATGCTATTTCTGTCGCAACTATAATTGAATTCAACGCAAAATTCCAAAATGTAAATACGGGAATTCTCGCTTCCTTGGGAATTTCGGTTTCCACACCGACCGCAAAGCTTCCGTCTGCCACTTCTCCGCGCCATTTGTTTTTCACTTCGCCACGGTCGGCAGACAGTTTTAGCGTTTCCTCATTAATTCGTTCGATGCCATTTTTATCATAGGGAGGCTTTATCAAAGTAATACGCTCAATTCCGCTTTCAATCGTTCCCATCGTATAGTTGGGTCCCATAAAGGAATCGAATCGGCGTTTTAAAATATCATAGTCATACGAATGGAGCTCCTTGTAATCCTCTTTGATGTATGCATAGATTCTCTCCGTAGCTTTATCTTTAAACAAATATTCTGGCTCAACTGTTACAAGATGCCATATGTTTGCCGATTTTTCGGGGTCATTTTTATCAATGCGAATTGCACGACCGCGCATTTGATTAGACAAAACGAAACTGCCAACAAAACTTGCCAAAATTAGCGAATTATTGAAAGGAGAATCCCATCCTTCACCGAGAAGTGAATTTGTTCCGATAAGTATTTGGATTTTGCCTTCCTCGAACAATTTTCCAACGTAAT
>JAFQWS010000113.1 GCA_017407305.1 Clostridia bacterium | reverse complement strand
TATGACAGTGATCCCAAAATCAATCCCAATGCAAAAAAACTTGACGCATTGACCTATGACGAAGTCCTGGAACGCAATTTGCAAGCATTGGATAGGGAAGCCATTGAATTGTGCAAAAAAGACGGAATTAAAATCTACGTTTTTGGTGCATTTGACGACTCATCAATCTATCAAGCAGCAACTGGCGAAAAAATTGATGGTACAATTATCGAATAAACTATTGAAAAATACTCGTCAATAATGTATTATATATGTGATAAAACTTTTAAGGAGAACAACCGTGAATTACGCAAACGAAACCATTGAACTCATCTTTATGGACTTGGAAGAAAGAGTTGCAAAAGCAGTTGACTATATGAAAAATGAATACAACCTTATGAAAGCAGGTCGTGCAAATCCCAAACTTGTCGAAAAGATTTTGGTTGATTATTACGGCGCACCCACACCCATCAATCAAATGGGCAACATTTCTGTGCCCGAAGCAAGATTGTTGGTCATCAGTGTTTGGGACAAAACTGCAATTCCCAAGGTTTCCAAAGCAATTCAAGCAGCAAACATTGGCGTTACACCTCAAGACGATGGTGTTGTCATCCGTTTGGTATTTCCCACTTTGACACAAGAACGCCGTATGGCATTGGTAAAAGACGTCAAAAAACTTGCAGAAGAAGCAAAAGTTGCAGTTCGCAATTGCCGTCGCGATGCAATGGATCAACTTAAAGCAGTCAAAAATTCAAAGACTGTTTCCGAAGACTTGATTGCCGACTACGAACAAGAAGTTGACAAAATCATTTCAAAAGTAATCGAAAACATTGACAAACTTTCTAAAGAAAAAGAAGCCGACGTATTGTCTGTATAATCAATTGGATTTTTGATAAAACTTGAAATTGTCCACGTTAAGGCAATTTCAAGTTTTTTTATATACAATGAACAAATTAAATCATCTTGCAATCATAATGGACGGCAACGGCCGTTGGGCAACTGCTCGCAACACAAAAAGAACTCAAGGTCACCAAGAAGGTCTTAAAAAGGCTCGTGACGTAATTTTGTGGTGTGCAGAAATGGGCGTACCTTATCTTTCCTTGTACGTTTTTTCCACCGAAAATTGGAAACGACCTCAAACGGAAGTTGACGGACTTTTCAAGCTTAGTCAACAATTTTTCGACCAATTAAATCTTTTGGAAGAAAATGGTGTAAAAGTTGTCGTTTCCGGCAATCGTGCAAAATTGCCCAAAATTCTTTTGGATAAAATGGATAACGTTGTAAAGGTAACTGCAAACAACACAAAAATTTGCGTCAACCTGTGTCTAAATTATGGTGGCAGACAAGAAATTGTTTGCGCAGTAAACAAACTTATTGCTGAAAACAAGCAAATTAACGAAGAAAATTTGCTAAAATGTATGTACGTTGATTTGCCCGAACCCGATTTGATTGTTAGAACGGGTGGCAAGCAACGATTGAGCAACTTTTTGCTTTTTCAAGGAGCCTATGCCGAATTGGCATTTACCGACACTTTGTGGCCCGATTTGACTAAACAAGAACTGTTTGATATAATCAAAAAATACAGCAATTCTTTACGAAATTTTGGAGGACTTGGTGATGAGTCAACAAAATGAAATTCAACATTCCAATATTCAACCAAAAAAACGACTTGTATCTAAAAATCGAATTATAGTTGGCATTTTGATTGCAATATTTTACTTTGCACTGGTTGTTTTGAGCCATTTTACAAAGGAAGATTTTGCATTTTTGGGTTCAATTACAGATGGCAGAGCAATCGTTGCGGGACTTTTATCCGTTGTCATCATCATTGCCATCATTGAAATGCGCCGTGCAATCGGTTTTGACAAAATACCTCACAGCATGAGTTGGATTGTTTGGGCATATGCAATTTTGTTTGGACCTGCCTACTACTTGTTTGGTTACACAGGCATCATTTTCATGTCTTTGTTTGTATTTGCAGTGTCGGCATTTAATGCAATTTTACTCAATCATCCCGAAATAATTATGCACGTTGCATTTTTGTTGGTATATCCAGGCTTTTTGATGAGCTCCCTTCTTTATATCAACAAATGTGCATCAACTCAAATTATTTCTCCCGAAAATCCCATTTATCCCTATTTAACAACCGATATTTGGGCACAAATTCACCCTTCACGCACAACCTATTTGTTGCCTTACAACAGCCTTGGCTTGGCTTTTGTGTTTGTTGTTTCCAGTTTTACCGATATGTTCGCAATGATTATTGGAAAACTTTTTGGCAAACACAAACTTTGTCCTTTGGTCAGCCCCAAAAAAACGATTGAAGGTGCAATTGGTGGGATTTTTGGTGGATTAATTGGATCTTTGATTGTCTTTGTGTTCTACGAAGTTCTTGGACCGGCAGTACCTTTTATTCAAAAAATCATTGGTCTTGGCTTGACAATGCAGGGACTTAAACCAATTTATTTGGTGTTGGTTTACGTCTTGATTGGCTTTGTCGGTTCGTTTATGACGCAAGTTGGTGATTTGCTTGCAAGCATTACAAAAAGACATTTTGGATTGAAAGACTATTCGCGTCTTTTGGGCGATCATGGTGGCATAATGGACCGTTTCGACGGCATAATCTTAAATGCAACCTTTGTCGCATTGGTATATATGTTTATTATCTAAAATGAGAAAAATAGCAATTTTGGGCAGTACCGGAAGCATTGGTACACAAACTTTACAAGTTATTTCAAATCACTTGGACTTGTTCCAAGTGGTTTCTTTGGTTGCCTATTCCAATGAGCAATTACTCAAAGCTCAAGCAGAACAATTTTGCCCAAAACATTGTTCTGTACTCAAATATGATGGTGAAAATTCGCTGATTGAGGCCGTAAAAGAGGCTGATATTGCCGTTTTTGCATTGCGAGGCATTGTTTCACTTGATGCTGTGTTGTACTGCATACGTCACAATATCGACGTCGCTTTGGCAAACAAGGAAGTATTGGTGTGTGCAGGCCCCTTGGTAAAAGAAGCCTTAAAAACGTCCAACAGCAAACTTTTGCCCATTGACAGCGAACACAGTGCAATTTGGCAATGTCTTACCTCCCAAGCGGAAAAATTGTTGTTGACGGCAAGTGGTGGCCCTTTTTATCGTTTGACTAAAGAACAACTTAAAAAGGTCACTCCCGAACAGGCATTAAAACATCCCAAATGGGATATGGGAGCCAAAATTACCGTTGACTCATCAACTTTGGTAAATAAAGCCTTTGAAGTCATTGAAGCGCATTACCTCTTTGACGTGGCTCCCAAAGACATCGAAATCGTGGTGCATCCTCAAAGTATCGTGCACTCTATGGTGCAATACAAAGACGGCAGTGTCTTGGCGCAACTTTCCAATCCCGATATGAGATTGCCTATTCAATTGGCTTTGTTGCAAGAAAGAGCCGAAAGTGTAGTGCAAAAACTTGATTTTCAACAACTTTTAACATTGACCTTTGAACCATGTAATTTTGACAAATTTCCTTTGGCAAAGTATGGTCACAAGGCTTTGGAAAAACCTCACTTGGCAGTCGTTTTGAACGCAGTAAACGACGTTTGTGTGGAAAACTTTTTAATTGGCAAAATTTCCTACGTTGAATTGGTGGAAATGGTGCAAAAAGTTGTGTGCGAGTATGAAAATGGAAGTTTCAACCTTAACACAACAAAAGAAATATTCAATTTAGACAAGGAAGTGCGCGAAAAAGCGCAAGGATATATTAAATGATGCTAAACGTAATTTCAAACGCAACCATTGGCGACTTTTTTATGCAATTGTTGTCATATTTGGGCGCGTTTCTCGTGTTGATGGTTATGGTCATCGTGCACGAATTTGGTCACTACGTAGCAGGCAAATTGCTCAATTTCAAAATTGAAGAATTTGCCATTGGTATGGGGCCTAAAATCTTTTCAGTCAAAAACAAGAAAAATGGCGAAGTCTTTTCTTTGAGATGTTTACCATTGGGTGGCTTTTGTGCCTTTTATGGCGAAGAAGACGAAAGCCCCGAACAAGTTAAAGATGCCAACAAAATTTTCTTTGGTTCACGCGAAGAATCCAAAGTTGACGAAAATAGAAGTTTTCACAAACAACACCCCTTCAAACGCATTATCGTTTTGCTTGCAGGTGTAACTTTCAACTTCGTTTTTGCCCTTTTGGTGGCAATATTCGTATTTAGTTGCATTGGCGATTATTTGCCTCAAATTAAAGAAATCAACGTTGATTCTCCCAACGCAATTGTTTTGCAACAAGATGACGTCATTTACTCAATTGATGGCGAAACAATTTATTTGACGGCAGAAATCAGCGAAAAAATTGCTCAAGCCGACCAAGTTTTTGACATGGTCGTTATTCGCAACGGCAACAAAGTATTGATTGAAGGTGTTCAAAAATACACCTTTACCTCAACAGATACCCAAGGCAATCCTGTCGAAATTTTTGGTGTTGGAATATCTATGGGCTACACGCAAGAAAGGGTAAAATTCCCATTTTTTGAGGCAGTTGGACGAGCATTTGGCTATTGTTTTTACGTTGCTTTCTACATTTTGCGTATTTTTGGCGATTTGTTGACAGGCGCATTAGGTTTGGAAGCAGTTGGTGGTCCCATTACGACCATCACAACAACAAGTCAAATTGTCGCATCAGGCATTGAAAACGTCTTGTTGATGATGGTGCTTATTTCCGTCAACTTGGCTATTTTCAACCTTTTGCCTGTTCCTGCATTGGACGGATGCCAAGTTATTTTTGTGTTGGTCGAGTGGATTACAGGCAAACCAATCAACAGAAATTTGCAAGGCATACTCAATTTTATTGGCTTAATTTTCCTTTTTGGATTTGCAATATTGGTGGATATTTTACGATTATGACAAAACAAGTAAAAATTGGAAATTTGTATATTGGTGGTGGCAACAAAATTGCCATCCAATCAATGACAAACGTCCCATTGGGCAATTTTGAAAAGACAAAACAACAAATGATTGCGTTGCAACAAGCAGGTTGCGACATTGTTCGTTTTGCCGTAACCGACAAAGAAAGTTGCAAAAATATTGGCAACTTGAAGCAATTTGTCACAATGCCACTTGTTGCAGATATTCATTTTGATGCCAGCTTGGCAATTTCTGCAATGGAAAACGGAGTGGACAAAATTCGTATCAACCCAGGCAACTTCCCCAAAGATCAACTCAAAAAGGTAATTGACTCGGCAAAGCAACATGACGTTGCAATAAGAATTGGTGTCAATGGTGGTTCGATTGAAAAATCATTGAACAATCTTACGCACGAAGAAGCATTGTTTTTGAGTTTGAAAAATCAAGTGGAAGAAATTGAAAAACTTGGTTTTTACAATTTGGTTTTGTCGGCAAAAAGTTCCTCTGTGTTAAAGACTGTCAAGCTTGCGAGACTTCTTGCAAAGAATTTTGACTACCCTTTACATATTGGTGTAACCGAAGCAGGCCCTTTGGAACAAGGTGCAATTTTCAATGCAGTTGGCATTGGCAGTTTGCTCGTTGACGGAATTGGCGACACAATTCGAGTTTCCTTGACAGCAGACCCTGTTAAAGAAGTTGAAGTCGCAAAGACAATTTTGTCGGCAACGGAAAAAGGTGTGGGCGCAACTTTTGTGTCTTGCCCCAAATGTGGAAGATGCGCTCAAGACCTTGAATTTTATGCAAATTCCGTCTATAACTTTGTAAAAACGCTCAAAAAACCCATAAAAGTTGCAGTTATGGGGTGCGAAGTAAACGGTCCGGGCGAGTGTGCCTCAGCCGATTTGGGTATGGCGTGTGGAAAAGGAAAAGTTGCCTTTTTCAAAAAAGGACAAGTATATAAAATTGTTGACGAAACTGATGCGTTGCAATTGTTTATTCAGGAGATAAAAGACTTTGATGCTGATTGACGTTATTCATCAAAAGATGCCACAATTTCAAGATTTAAGGATGAAAGACATTGTCGTTCACAAACGTGAGGGCATTGTCAATTTGGTTATGTCCTATCCCAAGACGCTTGACCAAGAAGTCCAACAACAAATTTTGGCATTGTGTCAAGACCAAGTTGGATCCAACTACAAGGTTAATTTAACTTTCCAACTTGATAATATGACGACGGAAAATGCCAAAAAACAATTTTTCGATTACATAAAACAATTTGCATTTGCCTTGATGAACGTCAAAGAATCACAAGTAAAAGTATCAAAAAACGATTTGCTTTTTGTTTTTGATTTGTCGGTCAATCCAATGACTGCCGAAATTATCAAAGCGGGAGATTATTTAAACCAGTTCAAAGCCCAAATGGCAGAAAAGACTTGTTTCAAATTTACTTTCAATTTGATTGTTGCAAAAGATAATAAAGCATTGGAAAAGGCAGAAGAAGAAGTCAGCGCACAAGCACAATTTGCATTGAGCAAAGAGTTGTTGAAACCTCGTCGTTACGTTCAAATTGACAAAGTAACGGCATTGTTTGGGCAAAAAGTCAAATATACGCCAAAATATATTTGCGACGTAAAAGAGGTTTCTCAGTCATATACACTTTGTGGTTCTATCACTGCCAAAAAGGTCATCAAACCTCAAAAGGCAACGGCACGTGACATGGACATTTGCAAATTGGAAATAAAAGACGAGTCTGGCAAAATAAACGCAGTGCTGTTTGTTAGATATCAGTTGGAAGATCCCAACTTGATTATGCAAATGAAAGGCAATTCTTTGGAAGAAGCAACTGCCTTGGCAGATAGGCACAAAAAAGCCAACGACAGATTGAGAGAAAAATTGATGCGTCTTTACGAAGGCGATCAAGTGGTGGCGACAGGAAAAATTCAATATTCCGACTATTCAAAGTCGTTTGAAATGGTCATAAACAACCTTTCAAAGTGCAAAATTGTGTCCTCAATGCCACAATCAGAGTTGGTTAAACCCGTACCAGAAAGGTACGTCAACGTCAAACCACAACTAATTGCAACAAATCGTCAAATGTCCTTTGTGGAAACGGAAACATACGTTCCCGAACAATTAAAAGGAGAATACGTTGTTTTATATCTCAACACGACAGGCGACAAAATCTTGCAAGATAAAATACTTCAAATTGGTGCTGTAAAACTTGTTAATGGCGCAAGACGACAAGCATTCTTCATCTTGGTCAATTGTCAAATGGACGTTGACGAAGAAATGCTTAAAAACATTGGCGAAACCCAAGCAAGATATCAGCGTTCGCTAACCTATCTAGACGTTGTTGCAGATTTATACAAGTTTTGCCACAACACACGAATTGTCACCCAAAACGTACCAAAAGTTACGGCATTTTTGCAGTACAATTCCAACTATTTTGGTTATCATTTCAACAATCAATTTGTGGAAATCTCCCAGTTGTTTGACGAATACTACAATCACAACTCAGACAAGAAAAAACCCGATTGCACCGACTTGTATGCTGTGGCAAAATCAATGGGTGTAAGCGCGGGAAAATCACAAAGCGCATACTCAAAAGCAGAAATTTCAGCAAAAATCCTTTCGGCTATGTGCGAATAGTACTTATAAAGTACTATTTTTATGATTTTACTTGTCAATTTAAC
>JAFQWS010000112.1 GCA_017407305.1 Clostridia bacterium | reverse complement strand
CTTTTTGTCACAACCGGGCAACAAAGCCATTGTTTTCATAAATTTTGCACCAAAGACTCCTGCCAAGTCGTTGAAAAATTCACTGCCCACTTTCTTTTGAGGTTCTTTTTCTGCCTTTTTGTCGGTATATACACCAAACCCAAGCGCGTGAAGATAATTGAAGAAAATATTGACGCCCGTTGTGACAGGTCGAGTTGCATCCAATTGATGGCATTTTTCTTGCATACTTTTGAAAAACTCGATGCCTTTTTGTTGACCTGTCTCGGCAACTTCGTTGCCCAACGAATACATTATGACTGAAGGGTGGTTGAAATCTTTGTCAATCATGTCGGCAATATCTTGTTGCCACCAATCCATTATGTAGTCGGCATAGTCGTATTTGGTCTTGTGAATATACCACATATCAACGTACTCATCCACCACCAACATGCCCAATTTGTCACAAGCATCCAACAATGCTTTGGAACAAGGATTGTGGGCGCTTCTTATTGCGTTGTAACCATATTGTTTTAGCAATGCCACCTTGCGTTCTTCTGCATCGGCAAAACATCTTGCACCCAAAATTCCGTTGTCGTGATGAATACACGCACCACGCAAAACCACTCGTTGTTGATTTAGAAGAAAACCTTGCTTTGCGTTGCAGTCAATAGTCCTTATGCCAAAGTTGACTTTTTGACAATCTTTTCCATATTGCACCGTCAAAGTATATAAGTGGGGTTGATCCACCGACCAATACTTTGCGTTGGGTATCTCCAATTCGAAAACGCCCTTTCCAACAAACGTTTTGGTTGTGTACAAAATTTCTTGGTCGCCATCGGAAATGCACAAAGAAATTTCTCCACCATCGGTAGTTGTCACTACAACTTCCACAATTGCAGGGGAAAGTTGCTTTGTTGCAACTTTAATTCCGTTGATCAAAATGTGTCTTTTTTCTTGCACGTGCAAGTAAACGGGACGATAAATTCCCGTTCCCGAATACCACCTGCTGTTGGGTTGGTCAGAGTTGCGCGCCACCACTTTCAACACGTTGGGCGTATCGAAAGATACCAGTTTTGTTACGTTTACATAGAAGTTGGTGTACCCGTAAGGCCTAGTTGCGACTTTTTTGTCGTTTAGATACACTTCTGCGTTGCGATAAACTCCCTCAAATTCCAACGTCAAACTTTTGTTTTTGTATTGTTCATCCAAGGTAAAAATTTTTTGGTATTCATAGTCGCAACATTGATACCAACCAACGTTTTTTGCACCACGGCTGTCTGACGTGCGCTCTTCACAAATCATTGCGTCGTGGGGAAGATCAACGTCTATCCATTGGTCTTGGCTATGAAGTTTTCGATATTGCCAATTGGCATTAAAATCAATTTTCATAGTTACATCGTTTTGAAAAGTTCTTTCAAAGATTGTTGATTGTGGTTTTCAAAAATGAAAGTTATCTTTTTTTTGATTGTACCACATTTGTTTTAGCAATTCAATATCAAAAGAGAACAAAATATTTAGTTTATTTTTCAAAAGCGGTATGGACTTTTGCTTTTGGTGATGCTAAAATTATAAAAAAGATTTAGGAGAAAATTATGAAGCAAGTTTTCAACCCTTATTTGCCTTCCTACGAATACGTGCCTGACGGCGAACCTCACGTCTTTGGCGACAGAGTGTACGTATATGGCTCTCACGATAAATTCAACGGAAAAGGCTTTTGCTTAAACGACTACGTTTGTTATTCTGCACCAATAGACAATTTGAAAGATTGGAAATTTGAAGGTATCATTTGGAAAAAAACGGATGATCCTCAAAAATATCATTGTTTGTTCAAAGATATGTATGCTCCCGACGTCGTGCAAGGTTATGACGGAAGATACTACTTGTACTACTTCAAGGGCAACAATGGTACAATTGACGTTGCCGTTTGCGACACCCCTGCAGGACGTTACAAATATCACGGCCGTGTGAAATATCCCGACGGCACAATTTTGGGCAGAGCCAAAGAAAAAGATTTTTATCAATTTGACCCTGGTGTTTTCAGAGATGATGATGGTTCAATTTACCTTTACACCGGCTTTGCGCCCAAACACCCCAATATTTTCAGTGGGTTTAGACCGATAAACACCAACGGCGCAATGGGTTGCAAGTTGGAAAAAGATATGTTGACGGTGCAACTTCCTTTGGTGCACATTGCAAAAAGTCAACACAGCTCACAAAACACCAAATACGTTGGTCACGAATTTTTTGAAGCCTCTTCCATGCGCAAATTCAACGGAAAATACTACTTCATCTATTCGTCTGTGCAAGGACATGAATTGTGTTATGCAACAAGCGACAGCCCCTTGGGCCAATTTGAGTTTGGCGGAACGCTTGTTTCCATTGGCGACGTGGGTTTGGCCGATAAGCCAATGAATTATCTTGGCAACACCCACGGAAGCGTGGAAAAAATTAACGGAAAATACTACGTCTTTTATCACAGACAAACCAACGGACATTGCTACTCGCGTCAAGCGTGTGCAGAAGAAATTGAAATGACAAAAGATGGCAACTTTGTTCAAGCAGAAGTTACTTCTTGTGGCCTGAACGGTGCACCCCTTGTGGCAAAGGGCGAATATTCAACACACGTTGCTTGTCATCTTTATTCCAAAAAAGGTGTGCGTTTTTACACCATTAAACTTCCCAAAGGTTGCCACCCTTACTTTACACAAACAGGATGCGACCGTGAGGAAAATGGCGATCAACACGTTGCCAATTGCTGTGACGGAACAACGGTCGGCTTTAAATACTTTGACTTTTTGGACAACAAAATCATTGGCATAACTCTTTTGGGTAAATTCAACGGACAAGTTGAAGTCAAAACACATCCCGACAAAAAGCCAATCGCAACAATCGACGTAAAGCCGACAAAAGAAGAAACAAAATTTGTTGCACCACTTCAAATTGAAAATGGTAAACATGCTTTGTATTTCCACTTTGTAGGCAAAGGCAGTTGCAAATTTTTAAAAATCAGTTTTGACTTAAGCAAATAAAATAGTTGGCTGATCATTATGCAAATTTCACCATTTTTCATCTTCACACATTTACAACACAAAAAAGTCCGTGTATCCACACGGACTTTTTGTATTGAATTATTTGTTATTCACTTTCGGGAACGTAGCCCCAAACAACAGGTCTGTCAAAGTTCCAACCATCGTGCCAACCGTCGGGTTTGCTACTTGCTTGGCAATAAATTGCCAAGTTTGAACAACTATAAAATGCGCGGTTACCAATGGACGTTACGGTTTTGGGAATTGTTATACTTGTTAAACTTGTACAAGAGGCAAATGTATAGAAGCCAATTGTTGTCAGACTTTCGGGAAGAACTATGCTTGTTAAAAATCTGCATTCGGAAAATGCATAGGCACCAATGGACGTGAGACCGTCGGGAAGGTCTATGCTTGTTAAATTGTAACAAAGAGAAAATGCAGAGTTGCCAATAGACGTTACGCTGTCGGGAAGGTCTATGCTTGCTAAATTGTAACAAAGAGAAAATGCAAAGTCGCCAATGGACGTGAGACTGTCGGGAAGGTCAATGCTTTTTAAACTTGAACAAGCAGCAAATACAGAGTTGCCAATGGACTTTACGCTGTCGGGAAGAACTATGCTTGTCAAACTTGTGCAATAAGAAAATGCAGAGTCACCAATGGACGTTATGCTGTCGGGAAGGTCTATGCTTGCTAAACTACTGCAATTGTAAAATGCATAGTCGCCAATGGACGTTATGCTGTCGGGAAGGTCTATGCTTGCTAAACTTCTGCAATTGTAAAACGTATAATCACCAATTGACGTAACGCTTGATGGAATGGTTATGCTTGTCAACCTTGTGCATTCATAAAACGTATAATCACCAATTGACGTAACGCTTGATGGAATGGTTATGCTTGT
>JAFQWS010000111.1 GCA_017407305.1 Clostridia bacterium | reverse complement strand
CGTACCTCAATCCGTCACAGAAGCTTACCTTGTAGCAGGCGCAACACAAACAAGTGGCCGTGTAGTTTTGGCAATCCAATCCGCACTTGGCAAACACACCTCTGTTGGCTCTTACAAATATGAAAACCCTTGGGCAGCAGGTTCCTACTATGGCTGTGCAGTTAAAGTTGTCGTTGTTGATGGCGCAATTGAATCCCTTTCCGTATTCTCCGACGAAGCAACAGGTTGGACAAACCTTTCCGCAGGCTGGGGCGATAGAGAAATCTATGTCAATGCAGAAGAAGAATACATTGCAGGTTTCGTAGGCGAATCCGTTGAAGACGTCTTGGCAGCAGAAGTTGAACTCAATGCAAAGGGCGTACCTCAATCCGTCACAGAAGCTTACCTTGTAGCAGGCGCAACACAAACAAGTGGCCGTGTAGTTTTGGCAATCCAATCCGCACTTGGCAAACACACAGCAGTTGGTTCTTATCACTATGAAAACCCTTGGGCAGAAGGTTCCTTCTATGGTTGTGCAGTTAAAGTCGTCACAAACGCAAACGGCAAAATCACATCCGTTTCCGTCTTCTCCGACGAAGCAACAGGCTGGACAAACCTTTCCGCAGGCTGGGGCGATAGACAAACCTACATTGATGGTGAAACAGCATTTATCGCAAGTTTTGCAAATGCAAACATTTCCGACGTTTTGGGCATCGCAGTTACAGTCAATGCAAGTGGCGTACCTCAAACACTTGGCACAACAACACACGTTGTTACAGGTGCAACACAAACATGTGGTCGTGTAATTTTGGCAGTTCAAGCCGCACTTGGCAGACAAAACCTTGTCACACCCGAATAATTTCTACTAAACAAAACAATTCACCCGAAAAGCATTTTGCTTTTCGGGTTTTGTTTTACTTTTTTGCTTTGTGTCGTACAATTGACATATCAAGGTGTTTAATGTAAAATTAGTTAGATATGAAAAAGACGTTGTTTTCAATCTTAATATTGGTCTTGTTGGTGGCATCAATTGTTGTTGCCCCCATTTCTTATGCCGATCCATTGCCCAACCAAACGTTGTTTGACGAAATCAACACGGCTTACGCCACCTATGACGAGGGCAAAGCCACTTTGTTTGGCTACTATTTTGACGGTGTAATTGAAGTCAACGTTTTGCTGTATCACGAAAGTTTCAAAGACACCAACCATCCCGAAAAAAACCCTGCCGTCGAAGTTATGACGCACGTCAACCAAATATTCGTTGACGTCAACAAAGCAGTCAACACTCACGTTGAAGGCAGTGACGTCTACAATTTCAACAATGCTCCAAGTGGTGCAACCATTTCCATTTCCGACCACACGGCAAACTTGATAAAGACTGCAAAAATGGTATATTCTGCCACAAACGGCGCATACAATCCTGCAGTTTATCGTTTGGTGGACTTGTGGGGCTTTTCCTCTCGCACCTATATGATGCGCAACTTGGGCGTCCAACATGGTGGTCAACCTTACGACAGAAATTGGTACAGAAACGACGACGGAAGATATTCCTACCCTTTGCCCGACCAAAAGTATATTGACGCATTCAAGCAACTTTGTGATTTTGACAAAGTTATTTTGGGTGGCGAAGAAGGCCGTTACACTTTGACAAAATCTTGTCCCGACGTCACGGTGGACGGAGTGAGTTACGGCCAAATGTTGGACTTTGGTGGCATTGCCAAAGGTTACGTTTGCGACTTGATTGAAAAATATTGGCGAGAAAACGGCTACACACAAGGCTACGTCGATTGTGGAACAAGCAGTTTCGTTTTGCTTCAAAACCAAACAGGTGTCAGTTTTGAAGTCGGTTTGCAAAACCCTTCTAACATTGCCCTAGTGTACTCCACTTTGCGATTAAAAGACGTCACTTTGTCAACGTCTGGTCAAACAATTCGCCGTTACACAACGGACGGAGTTACCTATTCGCACATCATTGATGCATCAACGGGCAGACCGGCAAATACCGGCATAGTCACAACAAACGCAATTGGTGCAACAAGTGCCATTGACGACTGTTTGACGACGGCTCTCACAGTCTTTACCTTTGACCAAATCAAAGAATTTTACCAAAGTGATTTTGTTAGAGAAAACGATATCAAATGTATTGCAGTCCACAAACAAGACGGAGTGCACCGAGTATTGACCAACATTGACCAAAGCGAATTTGCCCCCTTGCAAAAAGGTTTTTATTTCAGCGACAGTCTTGACGACGGACTTGTCAAAAAGGTTGCAATTCCATAGTTTTAAGTACCCCCTTGTCCTTGTTGTTGGTGGCATTTCTGGGTATTTTCGCCAGAAAAAAAGACCTTGTTTTCAAAGCACAAAAATCCAAATTGTTTTCAATATGGGATCTTTTGTTGTACGGCTTGGTGTTGGCAATTGTCATCGTACTTTTTGCAGTTTTCGTTTTTTCTCCTCAACAAGCATTGGACGGATTGGAAATTGTTGACCAAACCAACGGACAAGTGGTGTTGACCGTTGATTTTTCCAACAAGACGTACAGAATTTCTCCCAACTACGCCCAAAACGTTTCGGTGGAAAAAACAGGAGAAATTTATCAATTTACCATTTCTCGCCAACTAAATGGAGAACTTTGCACCAACGTGGTGGAAGTTTCCCTTCAAAATGGCAACCAATATGCAAAAATGATTGAGGCAAATTGTCCCACTCACGACTGCATCAACTTGTTCGAGGACATTGTGGCAAACGACCAAGCAATCGTTTGTGCTCCTCACAGACTTAAAATTGTATCAACGACTACTAGCGGGGAGGGCATAATTATATGAAAATCCCTGCCAAACGAATAGCGCTTTTGTCAATGCTTTGCGCAATGTCGTTAATTATGTTTATGATTGAAAATTTGTTCCCTGCAATGTTTGTACCGGGAGCAAAAATGGGTTTGTCCAACATTTTCACAATGTTGGCAGTTTTGTGGCTTTCCCCCGTGGACGCCATTGTTTTGGTGATTATTCGCACAACGTTGGGCAGTTTGTTTACCAACGTATCCACCTTGGTTTACTCTTTGACAGCAGGTCTTGTGTCGGTAATTTTCACCTTGTTGGTGGTGCGCACGTCACTTGGCAAAGTGTCCTTGGTGGCAGTGTCCATTGCCTCGGCAGTACTGCACAACCTTACGCAAAACTTGGTATATTGCCTCATTTCCCAAACGCCCGAAATGATGGGTTATATGCCCTATTTGGCACTTGCGGGAATACTTGCAGGAACGGTGGTTGGCTTGGCAGTGTTCGTCATAACAAAGACCATCAAACCAAAAACAATATTAAAAATGCTTGACTATGAAAATACTGACAATCAATGATATTTCCACCGTGGGCAATAATTCTTTGGTGGCGACTTTGGTGGTGGCAACTACGTTGGGACACCAAGTTTACCCCTTGCCTTCTTCCGCCTTTTCCTTGCACACGGGTTTTGAAAACTACAAATTTATAAAAAATCAAAAGTTGGACGACTTCTTTGAAAGCATAGAGCAAAGCGACCTTGTTTTTGACGTGGTACACGTTGGATTTTTGACGGATACTTGTCAATTGGAAGCCGTCAAACGCTTTGTGCAAAGGCAAAAGCAAAAAGGCAAGCTGACAGTTGTCGATCCCATAATGGGCGACAACGGCTCATTTTACGCCTTGTACGACCAGGACTATGCCGACAAGATGATTGAACTCGTTGCCTTGGCAGACCTTATCACACCCAACCTTACCGAGGCTTGTCTGCTTTGTGGAATTGACTACAAAAGTCAGGTGCAAAACCTTGGCAGTATTGCCGACGTTTACCAACTTTGTTCGCAATTTGAAAAGCTTTACAACCTTGTTCCCAAGGTGGTTGTCACCAGCGTACCTTTGGACGACAGAGTGTACAATTTGGTGTACCAAGACCAAACGTGTCACTTGGCATCCAACCAACTTGTGGACAAATTCGTATCAGGTACGGGCGACATTTTCACAGCCATCGTTACAAGTTTGTTGCTCAACAAACAATCTTTGTTGGATGCCGTTCAAAAGGCAGGCGACGTGGTTATGCAATGTGTAAAAAACTGCCCCAATGCCGACGGAAGATATGGTGTAGATTTGAGCAATCTTCCCAAACTGCTTGGCTAATTGGCAAAATTTGACAATTTTTCAAAATTCCCCAAAAAAAATTTTTAAAATTTTTTTTGGGGACTTTTTATGCCTTTTTGCCTTTTCAACACCCCCAAAAGTGCAAAATTTTGCATTTTACCTTCAAAAATGGCCCAATAGATTTTCCGCAATTTGGCACAAAGTATTGATTTTGGCAAAATCGCCTTTATAATAACTATTAAGGGGGGGTAAAGATTGGGCTGTAGGCAAGTTGTTGCTGGTAATCAGTTGTCAATTACAAATATTCCCTACCCACCGTCAGGGTGCACCGAAGGTGCGCAACCGTTCAAGGTGGCAACCTTGAAAAGGGTTACAAATTAAACTCAACCCACCGTCAGGTCAAACTGGCAAGACAAAAGCGTTTGTCGTTGTAAAATGCAACGTGTAAACAATTTTCCATGTATGGAATTGTTTCAATTTCAGTATATCTCCTCTATTAAAAAAAGAACTCGGTACAAGTTGCCGAGTTTCTTTTTTTTGTAAATGGAACAAAGTTTGTATTGTCAACAAGTTGTTTTTTCGTATCAACAAATCAAAGGTGTTCCCCTTCCAAAAAATTGTGGCGCCTCCACGGTCGTTGATTGTGGATAACTTTATTTTGAAAGTCAATTTTATTCATACACACAAAAAATGGTGGGTAAAATTTGCACAAAAAAAAGAGAACCAACTATGGGTTCTCTTTTTGTTTTGATTAGAAAGTTTTTTTTGTTTAACTAGTCGGCATCGCCCAATGCGTCCAAAACGTCTTTGGGCATTACCTTGCTGTCGCCGTGACGCACGAAAAGCATTGTCACAAAACTCAATGCCACGAAAAATGCGCCGTAGGGGAACAACACACCTTTCATACCTATTTGATCCATCAAAAATCCCGAGAAAATGGGTGTGATGGATTGTGCCGCCATACTTGCAAAGTAGTACCAACCGGTGTACTTGCCGACGTCTGCGCCTGTTGCCAGTTCAACCACCATGGGTAAAGAGTTGCAGTTGATGGATGCCCACGCAACGCCTGCCAAGGCAAAGAGAACAAACATAATCCAACCGGATTTGCTTGTTACGAAGTTGCCCAAGAAAAAGCAAACTGCCAAAAGAACGATACCACCCAAAATTGTTGTTTTTCTGCCAATTTTACTTGCCAACATACCGGCGGGCAAAAATGCGATAAGTGCAGAAATTTGAGCAACAATCAACGCCAAGTTGAAGTTTGTTTGCAAGACGTTGGTTGCATAGACGGAAAACTTGCTTGTGATTGCGTTGTAGCCAAAGAACCAGAAGAAAATGGAAGCCATAAGCAAAAGCAAAGACGCAAGTTTTGCTTTGGGTATTTTGACGCCACGCGTTTGCTCCGTTTGGTTTTGAATTTCTTCTTCCACTTTGTCCAAACCGAATTTTTGAGAAATTTCTTCCATTTCTTCCACAAGTTTGGGTTCGTTGATGGTCAATTTGAACACGAACAATGCAACAAGCATAATGCCCGACACGACAAAGACGTAAGGAAGGTAGGACATCAATGCATTGTAAGGGGAACTTGTGTCAAACACCATACCAAAGGCCAATACCATTGCGCCACCCAACGTGCCCATGATGTTGATGATTGCATTTGCTTTACTGCGCAAAGGTTTAATTGTCACAGCAGGCATCAATGCAACTGCGGGCGAACGGAAGGTTGCCATGGAAATAAGAGCCAACAACAAGGTGATAACAAACCAAACCAAGTAGGTGCTGTTTTCAGAAGTAAGTTGTTTTGCCATTGCGTTGCGCATAGGCACGACAATTTCGGTAAACAATTCGCCGTCCTTGGGGGTAAGGGAATAAAAATCCACTTGACTGACTGATTGGTCGAAAAGTTGTTGCACCGTACCACGTTCAAGAGTGGTGTTAAATCCGTCGGGAACGTTTTGCTCGGTGTTGGTGTCAAACCAGTTGATGATGGTGGACAAAGCGTTGTCCTCGTCTTGATAGAAAGGGTTGTCCACAACAACGTCGCTGTTCCAAAGATTTTGGGCAACGGTGTTTTGATCTTGCAAATCATCCAAAATGGCAATTTGTGCCGTATCAATGGCAAACATACCTACAAAGCAAATTACTGCAACGATTGTGCCAATCATAACGAAAGGCGTGCGTTTGCCCCAACGTTTTGCCAAAGGGCCTTTTGACTTGTCGGAAAGAGTGCCAAAAATGGGCAACATAAACAATGCAAAGATGTTGTCCAATGCCAAAATAAGGCCGGACCACGTTTGACTGAGACCAAATTTGTTTGTCAAGGTCAATGCAACGATTGCATCGTACACGCCCCAAAACAAGCAAATAAGGAAAAATGCCAAACCTACCAAAAAGGTACGTTTGTAATTGAGTTTGAAGTTGGCGTTACCAACGGAAGTGTTTTGACTCACAACAAATTCTCCTTTGTTAAGTATTAACTATACCTAAATTATACCCAAAAAAAAGTTAAAAGTAAATACTCAATTTTTATAAAATTCAGTCAAAAATACATATAATTTACCACTATGAAAATAATTTCTCTTGTTTTGGTATGTGTATTTGCAACTTTTTGTTTTGTGGTGGTGCTTCCCAGTTTGAACCAAACGCCTCAAAGTGCGCCCACCCACACCCTTTTGACCTTGTGGAACGTGGACAATTTTCCTTCCGGCAAAAGTTCCAAAGCCGATTGGCTAAAAAAGACTGCCTTGACCTTTGAAAAGCAAAACAAAGGTGTAATTATCTCGGTGGTCAATCTTACTCAACAGCAGGCTGTGGATTTGCTCGACCAAGGAAAAACCTTTGACTTGATTTGTTTTTCTTTGGGAATTGGAAACAAATTGTTGCCTTTACTTGCCCCCTACAAAGGCAAAGTGTGTTCAGACAACAACTTCACTTTGTCGGCGGTGGTGGAAAATAAGGTGTATGCCTTGCCTTTTATGGCGGGTGGCTACTGTTTTTTTGCAAGAGCTAGTCAACTCAAAGGGCAATTTCCCCAAGATGCCTTGAATTTTCAACAAACAAAAAAGGTTGGCAAAAACCTTGTTTTGTTGGATTCTTTGCATTATGGCACAACAAACACAACACTTGTTGAAGTGGCGTTGGCATTGACGTGTGGCAAGGCAGAGAAGCAAAATTTTGACCAATATTCCACCTACGTTGATTTCGTCAGGGGCAAATTTGTTGCCCTTTTATCTACACAAAGAGATTTGTGGCGACTCAAACAACGTATGACAAACGGAAAAATAGAAAACTTGGTGTTTGCGCCTTGCCAATTTACCGATTTGGTGCAGTACGTGGGCGTTTCAAAGCAAAGCCAACAACAACAAATCGCCACCGAGTTTTGTCAGTTTTTGCAAACGGACGTTGTTCAACAAACGCTTGTGGATGCAGGGATGTTTTCGGTGGTGGGCAGAAACGACTACACCGACGAGTGGTATTTTCAAATGCAAGAGGCAGTAAACGTTGCAAAAACGGTGTCTGTATTTTGCAATGAAGAGCAAATTGCTCATCTAAAAAATTGCGCCTACGTCGGCAAAGATACCCTTTTGGACTTGATTGCATAAATTAAGGTATATTGACAAAAGGTCAAAAGAGGTGTAAATTGTTAGAGAACTTTTTATTGAAAAACAAAATAGATTTTGTTATGAACAAGCCACTTTCCACTCTTACCAGTATGGGCGTGGGAGGCAAGGCAAAATGGGTTGTCTATCCTAAAAGCAGGTCGCAACTTGTTTTGGTTGTTAAATTTTGCCGTCAAATCAACCAAAAGTTTTACCTTTTGGGTGGTGGAACCAACGTAATTGCTTGTGACAAAGGCTTTGACGGAGTGGTAATTGCCACCACAAAGGTATCCAAGACAAAAAGGATTTTCAACACCGTTTTGGTGGATGCAGGCACTCCCACGGCAAAACTTGCTCTCAATTTGCAAAAATGGGGATTGGGTGGTGGCGAATTTTGTTGTTGCATCCCAGGAACGGTTGGAGGCGCAGTGGTGGGCAACGCAGGTTGCTTTGGAAAGAGCTTTTCCGACCTTGTTCAAAAGGTTTGGATTTTTGACGGACAAAAGGTAAAAGTTTTGACAAACGCACAATGTTTGTTTGACTATCGCACCTCCATTTTTCAGTTTGAAAATTGGACTTTGCTCAAAATTCAACTGAAATTTGCCCCCAAAAGCAAAAAAAGAATAAAAGAAGAAATGCAAAGCCTAAAAGTTTACAAGGCACGAAGTCAGCCCACGATGTGCAGAAGTTCGGGGTGTATTTTTCGCAACGGCAGTCAGCCGTCGGCAAAATTGATTGACAAGGCTTTGCTAAAAGGTTATCGTATAAACAAAGCACAAGTATCCGTCGTTCACGCAGGCTTTATCGTCAATTTGGGTGGCGCAAAAGCAAGTGACGTGTTGGACTTGATAACTCACGTAAAAACCGTTGTAAAGGAAAAATACGGCGTCACGTTGAAAGAAGAAGTAAGGATTTTGAAATGATTGTTGCAGACTTGCATTTACACACCAAAAACAGCAAAGATGGCAAGCAAACGCTTGACCAAATAATTCAGTCTGCAAAAAACAAAGGGCTTTTGCAAATTGGCATTTCCGACCACGGATTTGCTCACGTGACCAACGGCACTACGAAAAAAAAGCAAATTGCCCTAATGGAAGAAATCAAAGAAAAAACTTGTGATCAACTGCAAATTTTGGCAGGGATAGAGGCAAACCTAACGTCCTTGGATGGAACGATTGACGTTAGTCAACAATTTGCCGAGAAGTTGGACTACGTCAACTTGGGCTATCACAAAACGACGATGCCCAAAGGCTTTTTGGATTTTTGCTTACTTAACCTTCCAGGAAGCCTCAAATGGAAGAAGTTTTCTCAAAGTATGGTGGACAAGTACACCAAAGCCTTTGTAAAAGCACTAAAAAGGGGTTACGTCAACGTTTTGGTGCATCCTTGCTACTGTTTGCCCCTTGATATGACGGAAATTGGCAAGGTGGCAATTGACTACAACGTGTTGTTGGAACTCAACGGCAAAAGAATAAATATGACGGACGACCAAATTGTCAAGCTGTACCAAATGGGAGCAAAATTCATCATCAACTCGGACGCACACACGCTAGACAGAGTGGGAGACTTTTCTCGTGGATTGCAAACTGCCCAAAGGTTGGGCATTTTGACAAGTGTCGTCAACAACGACAAAAAAGTGGAGTTTGTATGACCTACGCACAATCGGTAAAAGATGAAATTTTAAAAACGATAAAAGGCTTGCGCCCTTGCTGTCAAAAAAGTTTTTTGTTGGCAGTTTTGGGAGGTGCGTCTGCATTTAATTTGTCGGGTGGACAACTTTGCCCCACCTTGGCAACTCGTGACGAAAAGTTGGCATTGCTCACTGCAGACATTGCTCAAAAGCAATTTAATTCAACTGCACAAGTGGTGGTGGAACAAAAGGGCAAGAATCAAAAGTACAACGTCAATTTTGACGGAGAAATTGCCAAAGCACTTGGACTTGTTCAAACGATTGACGGCGTTGTGCAAGTATCTGAGCAATTGCCCAGTTTGTCCAAATGTTGCAAAGTTTCTTTTGTCAAAGGTTTGTTTTGCACTTTTGGTTCAGTTACAATTCCCAAACCTGCCCAAGGATCAATTGCCAACATGACACCTTCGCAAAGTTACCACTTGGAAATTGCCCTGCCCAAAATCAGTTGGGGCGACCAAACTTTTGAAATTTTGTCCTCAATTGTGGATGGCTTTAAGGTAACGCAAAGGGAAGAAAGCGTTTTGTTATACTTGAAAGATGCCGAAAACATTGGCAATATGCTTGTGGCAATGGGCGCAGTGTCGGGCAAACTTATGTTGGAAAACGTGTTGGTGGAACGAAGCATCAGAAACAACGCCAACAGACAAGCCAACTGCATTTCTGCCAACATTGACAAGACGGTTGCAGCAGCCGAAAAACAAATTTTGGCAATTCAAAAGTTGAAAAAGTGTGGCAAACTGCAAAGACTTTCCGACGAACTGAAAGAAGTTGCCGAAGCACGCATAAACAACCCCGAGGCAACCCTTTTGGAATTGGCAACCAGTCTCAACGTGACAAAAAATTGTGTAAACAAACGTTTGTACAAATTGATTGAACTTTCTCAAAAATGCTAGAAAAAAAGCGACTTGAAAGTAAGCCACTTTTTATTTTGTGAAAAGCCAAATTTTTTTTAATTGACACTCGCAACTAAATTGCATATAATAATACTAGAATTCAGTTCAGCCCTTAAACAAGGCAGTATAATGTGGTAACACAGCACGGAACTGAGTTCTTTTTTTTCGTTTGGTTGTTTAAAGGTTTTTCATAATTTTCAACAATAAATTGAGCAATCAGTGGTGCAGTAACGTTTGTGGTAAATTCTTGCGAAGGGTGTTTGCCATCGCTTTGATCGGTGGTCAAATCATAAAGAATTTCTTCCAATTCAAACAAATTCAAAACGTCAATTCCGTGAATTTGACCAACCACGTTTATCGCCGTGGCAACGTCTTCCAAAGTAAAGCCCATTTCATTTATTTTATTGCAACCGGGAAATTGGAAAGGAGTAATAAAGAAAATATAGGCGTCTGGATATGCTTTTGTTAATTCGTGTACAAGAAAATTCAATGCCCCGAAAACGGTGTTGCGTTCCGTATCGGTTGGTGTTCCAAGTGGGATATTCGTTGCGAGATAGTCGTTTGAGCCACCCCAGACTGCCATTATGTCACAAGGTGTCGGAAGTCCCTCGTAAAGAACGCTCATAGGAAAGGTTGTCATAGATACGTACGCCAAGGTAGAGCCGAAAAGTCCACAGTTATGCACTTCATAAAGACCCAAAAGTTCTTTAACAAGAGTAGGATAAGGTTTTTCAAGGGCAATACCGCTTCCTATGGGGTCAGATCCAAAAGTAAGACTGTCGCCAAAGCAAACCATCGTCATTGTGGAAAAATCCACTTTTTCAATCGTAGGGTCAACGGGTTTTACAGGTGGTGTTACGGGGACGTCTTCGGGATTATTTGGAAGGTTGTTTTCAAAATTTTGCAATTTCAAAATGTTTGACAATGCATAATTTTTCCAATCGTCGTCAAATTTAATTTTATGGTCGTCAAAAGAAGGAGGGGTCTCCCCACCTGAGTTGTCGTCACAACAAGCGACAAGCGTTGCGCAAGACAAGATTGCAACGAGAAAAAATATCAAGGTGTTTTTCCAAAATTTTTTCAAAGTCATATTACTTTCAACTTTAATTATAACATGCAAAAAGAGAATTTACAATAGTTTGATTGTAACGTTGCAAATGGGCGTATTGCAATTTTTGAAATTATTTGGCACAAAGGTCTTGGCACAACGACAATTTTATTGTAAAATAGAAATACTATGACAAATCCTTTCGTACATTTACACGTTCATACCGAATACAGCCTTTTAGACGGCGCAACGAGAGTCAAAGACTTGGTACATCGTTGCGTTGAACTTGGCATGCCTGCCGTGGCAGTCACCGACCACGGAAATATGTATTGTGCGTGGAATTTTTATCATACTGCAATGGATGCAGGCATCAAACCCATTTTGGGATGCGAATTGTACGTTTGCGACGATTTGACGCAAAAAAGTTCTGCCAAAAGAGAGTACCATCACTTGGTGTTGTTGGCAAAGGACAACGAAGGCTACAAAAATTTGATAAAACTTTCTTCCATAGGTTTTGTGGACGGATTTTACTACAAACCCCGAATTGACTTTGCCACTCTCAAACAACACGCCAAAGGACTTATTTGTTTGTCGGCGTGCATTGCAGGGGAATTGCCCACTTTGTTGCTTATGGAAAGACACGACCAAGCACGTCAGTTGGTAAAACAATACCTTGATTTGTTTGGCGAGGACTATTATATTGAGTTGCAAGACCACCAAATTCAAGAAGAAAGACAAGTCATGCCTCAACTTATCAAATTGGCAAAAGAATTTGGTATTCCTTTGGTTGTTACCAACGACGTCCACTATCTCAACAAAGAAGATGCCGAAGTGCAAGACATGATGTTGTGCGTACAAACGGCAAGTTATTACGACGAACCCAATCGTATGCGCTTTTTTGGAGATAGTTTCTACCTCAAAACGTACGATGAAATGGCACAACTTTTCCCCGACCTTCCCGAGGTGTTGGAAAACACCGTAAAAATTGCCGAAAAGTGCAACGTCACGTTGGGCAGAGAAAAATTGTTGCCCAAGTACGTTCCTGCAGACGGAAGCAAAGCCGAAGACTTTTTGTGGAACTTAATTCAAAATGGTTTGAAAAAACGCAAAATGGAAGCCACAGAAGAAGTCGTGCAACGAATCAAGTACGAATTTGGCGTAATTACGTCAATGGGTTTTGTGGACTATTTTTTGATTGTTTGGGACTTTATCAACTATGCAAAGACCAATGGTATTGCAGTTGGCCCAGGACGTGGCAGTGGCGCAGGCAGTTTGGTTGCCTACCTCATTGAAATTACCGAAGTTCCCCCTTTGAAGTATCACTTGTACTTCGAAAGATTTCTCAATCCCCAAAGAAAGACCATGCCCGACTTTGACATTGACTTTTGTTCCGAAAGACGTCAAGAAGTCATTGACTACGTGCATGAAAAATATGGTCACGACAACGTGGCACAAATTGTAACTTTTGGCACGATGGCAGCCAAAAACGCCATCAAAGACGTTGCTCGTGCAATGCGTGTTTCCATTGCCGAAGCCAACCGCCTTTCCGGTTACGTTCCCAAGATGGGAAAACACACCATAAAACAACTTTTGGGCAAAGCCCCCTACAAACCGGACACACCTCCCGTCATTTCCGACGAATTGATTGAAGCATACGACAACCCTTCCACACACAAGTTGTTGGACTTGGCAATGCGCTTGGAAGGTTCGCCCAGACAAACGGGTATGCACGCAGCAGGTGTGGTAATTTGTTCCGACGTTATCAGCGACCACGTACCTTTGCAAACCAACAACGACGTGGTAACCACCCAATTCAATATGAAAGAAGTGGAAGAAGCCGGACTTTTGAAAATGGACTTTTTGGGCTTGACCAACTTGACGGATATTCAAAAGGCAATCAACTACGTCAAGGCAATTCACAACGTGGAAATTGATTTTTCCAACCATGGTTATGACGATTTGGAAGTTTTCAAAACGATAGGCAGTGGCGACACAATGTGCATTTTCCAATTGGAAGGTGCAGGCATGCGCGACATGATGAAATCTTTGCAACCCAAGTCGATGGAAGACGTCAGTGCAGGCATTTCCTTGTATCGTCCCGGCCCCATGCAGTACGTGGGACAATTTTTGGAATGTAGCAAGGACAAAAGCAAAATTTCCTACGATCACGAAAAACTTCAACCCATTTTGGAAGTTACCAACGGTTGCATTGTGTACCAAGAACAAGTTATGCAAATCGTTCAACAGTTGGCAGGATTTTCCTTGGCATTGGCAGACAACGTTCGCTATGCAATGAGCAAGAAAAAATACGCCATGATGGAAGACTTGCGCAAGTATTTTATTCATGGTGGAACGACCAGCACGGGCGAAAAGGTCAAAGGATGCGTTGCCAACGGCATTGACCAAGATACGGCAAACAAAATTTACGACCGACTTATTGAATTTTCCGCATACGCTTTCAACAAAGCACACGCAACAAGTTATTCTTACGTAACCTATCAAACGGCATACCTCAAAACCTACTATCCCGTTGAGTTTTTGTGCGCAATGCTCAACAACCGAATTACCAACGCAGATGACGTCAAAAAGTACATCAACTATGCCTTGTCCAAGGGAATAAAGGTACTTCCCCCCGACGTCAACAAATCTTTTGCATTGTTCAGGGTGGAAGACGGTGGTTTGCGTTTTGGTTTGGCAGGTGTCAAATCGATAGGCTTGGGAATTATCGACGACGTTGTTTCCGTGCGCAAACAAAAGGGCGAATTTGCCTCAATGGAAGACTTGTTTGAAAAAACTTGGCAATTCCTCAACAAGAGATTGATAGAAAACCTTATCAAAGCAGGTGCTTTCGATTGCTTTGGCCGTACTCGTGCAGATATGCTCAACACCTATGGCGAATCGCTCACACCCATTGTGGACAGCGCCAAAAATAGAGCATCGGGACAACTTTCCTTGTTTGACATGATGCCCGAACTCAACTTCACGACGGTACGCAAAAACAACATTGCCGAATTTGAAAAACAACAACTTTACGCTTACGAAAAGGAAGCGTTGGGATTTTATTTTTCCGGTTCGCCTTTGGACGATTACGACAAACACAACAAAACCTACTCTTTCAACTTTGATACCTCTTTGTTGCCTTCTGAAGATGATGACGACCACGACCAAGATTTTGAAACACCCCTTTTGGCAAAACGTTTCGTCACGTGTGGTGGTTTGCTCCGAGAAGTAAGACATCTCAAAAGCAAAGAAGGAAAATCTTTGTGTTTTGCTCAACTTGAAGACAAGTGGGGCATGGTGGAATTGGGTATGTTCGAGCCCTCTCTTTCCAAATTCAAGCATCTCATTGCCGAAGACACCTTTGTCGTGCTCAAAGGTATGCTCAACCCCACCACAGGTGGCTACCGAATAAACGTAAGGGAAATCGTTGACTTGCAAAAACCCGTTGACGTGGTGCAAGAAACTCAACAAGAGGTCGTGCAAGAAGAACCGACAACAACTTTGTGGCTCAAAATGGAAAAGGACGACGAGTTGTTCCAACGTGTCGTTGAAGTTTTGAAAGACTACCCCGGTAAATTGTCGGTAAATATCAAAATCAACGGCAGAGCTTACAAACTTGGCGAAAAAGTTCGCCGTTGCATTGGCATTGAAAACGAACTCAAAAGTTTGTTGGGCGACAACAACGTGGTATTTTTCCAAAATAAAAAGATTTAAAACACCTTGTTTGGTGCAAAAAAAATGGCGTGTTCCACTGAACACGCCGTTTTTGTATATTTGTTTTTTAGATAATTGCCAAATAATTGTCGAAAAATCCTTCCAACCAATCTTGGTCAAAATCAACAAAGGGATTTACCAAAACGTCTGCAACTTTCAAGTCGCCACTCCAAATTTCAATTAGATATTGGAAATTTCCATTTATTTGGGTTGTTTTGTATTGCAATTCTTCCACAATTTCTTCATATGCATAAAACTTGCATTCCAGTTGATACGTGCAAGGATTGTTGTTGGTTGTTGCGTCGCCCGTCGTACCACCTACTTGGCTCAAAAACAGGTCAAAATTTTGATAAAGCACTGCTTCAACGTATTTGTTGTCGTTGATATAATTGAAGTCAAATTCAAATTCCGTGTTGTAAAAAGTGCAACCTGTTTTCAACAAATCAACCAAAAGCAAATTGCCAATGCAGTTTTTATATGCTGTGGCAAAACATACTAAATCAGCTTGATCGTATATATCAACGTCTTGCAATGGTGCGAAATCTGTTTCAAGTACAATCAATCTGTCTTGAATAAACTGCACAATTTGTTCGGTGGAAAGATTGTCGATATTAATTTGTATGGTAATGTCGGCAATTTTTGTCGAACCATCCAAAATTTCGCAGTCAAGGAATTTTGAGAGAGCCGATTGCCTTTCTTGCGTATTGTACGTCAAGTTGTCGCCTATGGTTTCTTTGAGGAAGAAGGTGGCTGTCAAATAAATTTTGCCAACCGTACCGTCCAAATAGAAATCGCCTTGCCAATCGCTTACAGAAACTGGGGTGCTTATTGTCAACACGGGATTGACGTATTTATTTTGGCTTATGTCGTCGTAGTCAAAAGCAATTTCTTGTGTTACGTAGGTAAATTGATGGGTTGCAGTTTCTTCTTCTGTCAATGGAATCCACGCAAATTGCCCACCAAGATGTTCTTTATATACGCTTACAAAGGCTTGTACGTCTTGGTGGCTGTTCAAATCAACCACTCTTTTGGGACCACCGCTCAAAGGTGCAGACAAATTGTGTTGCGTGGGTGTGCAACCTGCCATTGTCACAAGAAGCAACACAAGGCAAACAGCCAATACAATTTTTACTTTTTTCATTATATTCTTCATAGTAAAAACCTCCAAATACAATATTTCAAACTACAGTTGCAATTAATTCATATTTGTGGAAATTTTAATACTTTGTTTTTTCAGTTATGTTATGACAATTGTTGCAAAATAAACAAAATTTAAGATTTCGTTACTAACAATATATATATATCCACTGTCAATACCCTTTTTAAATTTTTTACTATAAATATCAAAAAAATGCTTGTTTTTCCACCTTTTTCACGTCAAAATTTGGCAAAAAACAAGGGGCTTTTGCCTTTGGGAAAATAGGTTGCAAAAAAGTACAAAAGACGGCAAAAAATGCTAGTTTGGTGCAAAAAAATGGCGTGTTCCACTGAACACGCCATTTTTGTATATTTATTTTTTAGATAATTGCCAAATAATTGTTCAAGAAGGCGTCCAACCAAGATTTTAAATCAAAGGTGTATCGTCAATGATTACCAAACGTTGTTGGATAAAGTCCAAAACGTCGTCTAAAGAGACTTCACTAGGTCTAATTATTCGAACTTCGCCCACCAACGTTCTTCCATCGTAAATGTAGCAAATTTTAGAGGCGTTGTTTGTATCTTCTATGGAAAACTTCAAATTATCTTTTATTTTTGTTTTTGGATAAAATTTGCAAACTAATCTAACCGAACTGGGCATGCCAACAAAAGCACCTGGATTAAATGGCGGTCCGTACAAATACGTTTCAGAAATCCAAGCACTTGTTTCAAAGATTGGATTGACGTATTTTTTGTTTTCAATGGAGTCATAGGAAAAAGACAACTCTGCACCAAGTACGTTTACGTCTTCGGGAGTCAAGTCCAGCCAAAGCACTTGACCACCGATATTGTCAAAATATCTTTTTGTAAACACTTTTACGTGATGATAGGAAGTGAAAGTAACCGTTTCGGGTGGATCAAGCATATCGTCAACGTTGGGGGTGCAACCTGCCATTGTCACAAGAAGCAACACAAGGCAAACAGCCAATACAATTTTTATCTTTTTCATAATTTCCCTCCAAATACAATATTTCAAACTGCAATTGCAGTTAATTCCCAATTTATAGAAATTATAGCACCCTATAAATGTGGGTTTGTGACGTAAAACGTTGCAAAATAAGTCAAAATAAAGTTTTTACTATTATATCTATACCAAAGTAAAGGTGCTTTGTCAATAGCCTTTTTGATTTTTTAACCTAAAACAACGCCAAAATGCTTGTTTTTCGTCCTTTTCACGTCAAAATTTGGCAAAAAACAAGGGGCTTTTGCCTTTGGGAAAATAGGTTGCAAAAAAGTACAAAAGACGGCAAAAAATGCTAGTTTTGTTGGTCTATAATCGTTGACAACACACTACTATGATATTATAATTACGCATGTTAGGCGGTTAACAATTAGGCGGTTAACAAAAAATTTAGGAGAGAACGAAATGGACTATTCTCAAATTTTAAAAAAGCATCTTTTTTTGCATTTGTTGAGAAAGGAAGCCATGCGTCAAAACGCTGTGGGATTGATGGGTTGTCAAATGCCCATTTTGACCTACATTGACCGAAAACCCGGATGCACCCAAGCCGATTTGGCAAGAAAAATGTTTGTCAGCCCTGCATCAATTGCCAAAAGTATCGACAGATTGGAAAATTCCGGATTGGTTACAAGAGAGGTTTCTCAAGACAGCAAGCGTCAATACACTTTGTTTTTGACGGAAAACGCAAAAAAGGCGTTGGCGGAAAGTGTAAAAAACATGCAAGCATACGACGAAAAGTTGTTTTTTGATTTTTCCGATCAAGATTTGGCAACGTTAAATCAACTTATGGACAAATTGATTTTCAACGTAACAGGCGAAAACAAAGAGATAACACACGAAACTTTTGCTCAATTTAAACGCAACAAGGAGGCAGACTAGATGGTAAAGCAAAAAAGTTTTTTCAAAGAACTGTTGCCTTCACTAAAAGGTTGCTGGTTGGTAACCTTGCTTTGTCCTTTCTTTATGTTGGGCGAAGTGGTGTTGGAAGTTCTCATCCCCATGCTTATGGGGGAAACAATTGACAAGGTGGAGTTGTTGTTGCAACAATCTGCAACTGCGGAAGTCATCTTGACGGAAATTGGCACTACTTGTTTGATTATGGTGGCAATGTCTTTGTTGTCACTTGGTTGTGGTTTTGCGGGAGCCGCTTTGTCTGCACACGGTGGCACGACCTTTGCACGCAATTTAAGGAACGACGTCTTTGGCAGAATACAAACCTTTTCATTTTACAACATTGACAAATTTCAAACGTCCTCGTTGGTAACTCGTTGCACAACGGACATCACCAACGTACAAATGGTTTACACAATGCTTATTCGCATTTGTTTCAGAGCGCCTTCCATGTTGATTTTTGCAACGATAATGGCTTTTGTGCGTGGTGGTTCACTTGCTTGGATTTTTGCAGTGTCTTTGCCCATTTTGGGCACAATCATTGGCATTTTGATGACAAAGGCCTATCCTCGTTTTTCCAAAATGCTCAAAAAGTTCGACGCACTCAACCAAAACGTGCAAGAAAACCTCACCAATATTCGCGTTGTAAAGTCTTTTGTGCGTGAAGAAACGGAAAAACAAAAATTTTTTGAAACGGTCACCGACGTCATGAACAGCCAATATTCAGCAGAAATTTTGATGGTGTTCGTCATGCCCATTATGCAACTTGTCATGTATATGACTCGCTTGGCAATGGTGGGTATTGGTGGCAACATGATTTTAATTGGTTCAACAAGTTTGACGGTGGGTGCATTGAGTTCCTTGCTTACCTACACGGTGCAAATTTTGTCCTCTTTGATGATGATTGCCATGATTTTGGTCAACATTACCACAAGCCGTGCATCAGCCGAAAGATTGGACGAAATTTTCAAAGAAGTTCCCGACATCAAGGGTGGCGATTGCACCGAAAGTGTTGCAAGTGGCTCTATTGAGTTCAAAAACGTCAACTTTGCCTATGCAAAAGACAGCGACAACTACGTTTTGAGCGACGTCAATTTGGAAATTAAATCAGGCGAAACGGTGGGTATCATTGGTGGTACAGGCGAAGGCAAATCCACCTTGGTACAACTTGTTGCTCGTTTGTACGACGTTTCCACAGGCCAAGTGCTTGTGGATGGTCGCAACGTAAAGGAATACCCTTTGAACACCTTGCGTGATGCAGTTGCAATGGTTTTGCAAAAGAACGTGCTGTTTTCCGGCACGATTGCCCAAAATTTGCGTTGGGGCAAAGAAAATGCAACGCAAGAAGAATTGGAAGAAGCGTGCAAAAAGGCACAAGCACACGATTTTATCACGTCATTTCCCGATGGTTACCAAACGGAATTGGGACAAGGTGGCGTCAACGTGTCGGGTGGTCAAAAGCAACGACTTTGCATTGCTCGTGCATTGCTGAAGCATCCCAAAATTCTCATTTTGGACGACTCAACGTCAGCAGTTGACACGGCAACGGATGAAAAAATTCGTTATCAATTTGAACACGGATTGAAAGACGTAACAAAGATTATCATTGCTCAACGCATTGCATCAATTCAAAACAGCGACAAAATCGTTGTCATTGACAACGGCAAAATTGTCGACGTGGGCAAGCACGAGCAACTTTTGGAGCGTTGCGAAATTTATCAAGAAGTGTTCAATTCGCAAGTAAAAGGCGACAAAGGGGGTGACGTCAATGGCTAGAGGCGGTGGCTTCCAAAAGGGTATGGAAAAACCCAAAAACGCAAAAGCGACGTTTATTCGTTTGATGTCCTATCTCAAACCCTATTCTGGAAAAATAATCGTGATGGTCTTGATGATTATCTTGGCATCTGTTGCAAACATTTTGCAAACAATGGTGTTGGAACCCATCATCAATATTATCAAGGGCGAACCTTTGGGTGCTTATCAATTTTTGGCGGACTTTTTCGTTCCCAGCGGTGACAAAAAAGGGCAATTTGTGGCACTTGTTTTGGTTATGATGACAATTCAACTTTGTGGTGTTTGTGGCTCATTGAGTCAAAACTGGATTTCCACAAGAGTTACCACCAAGGTGCTCAGACAACTTCGTTTGGATATGTTCAGTCACATGGAGGAATTGCCCATTTCCTACTTTGACCAACGCACACACGGCGAAATTATGTCCACCTACACCAACGACACGGCTATGGTCAGAGAATTGCTTGCAGGCAGTTTCCCTTCCATAATTCAGTCGGCAATTTTGGTGACGGGCTTTGTCGTGGCAATGCTTTTGAACAACTGGTTGTTGACGTTGGTTTGCTTTGTGCAACTTGGTGTCAACGCATTGTTGGTCAAATTTGTTGGTGGCAACGCAAGAAAGTTTTTTGCTCGCCAACAAAAATCCTTGGCAGAAGTCAACGGTTACGTGGAAGAAATTTGCGCAGGACAAAAAGTGGTAAAAGTGTTCACTCACGAACCCCAAGTTATGCAAGAATTTGACAAGCGCAACAACGAGTACAGAAAAAATGCTTTCAAAGCCAACGTATTTGGCAACTCATTTGGACCAATCATCAACAACGTTTCCCACGTGTTTTATGCAATTATCGTTGCAATTGGTGCGTTGATGTTGGTAAATGCAGACAAAACTACAAACACCTTTTCCCTTTGGGGAATTTTCTCTGTGGCAATCACAACCGGTTCTTGGGTATCTTTCTTGGAATTTTCCAGAAGATTTTCCAATCCTTTCTCACAACTTGCACAAGTTGCAACCTCCATTATGGGTTCTTTGGCAGGTGGCGAAAGAGTTTTCCAAATCATTGACCAACCCAAAGAAGTGGACGAAGGCTACGTCACGTTGGTAAATACCAAAATGGTGGACGGACAAATTCAAGAAACGACCGAACACACCCATCAATGGGCGTGGAAACATTACCACAAGGCAGACGACACAACAACCTACGTTCCTTTGAAAGGCGACATCGAATTTGAAGACGTAACCTTTTCCTACGTTGAGGGAAAAGTGGTGTTGAAAAACATTTCCTTGTACGCCAAACCGGGACAAAAAATTGCCTTGGTTGGTTCAACAGGTGCAGGAAAAACAACAATCACCAACCTTATCAACAGATTTTACCCTTTGGACAAGGGCAAAATTAGATATGACGGCATCAACATTGAAAAGATTGCCAAAGATGATTTAAGACGTTCGTTGGCAATGGTTTTGCAAGATACTCACTTGTTTACAGGCACTGTTATGGAAAACATCCGTTACGGCAGATTGGATGCAACGGACGAAGAGTGTATTCAAGCAGCCAAAACGGCAAATGCTCATTTCTTCATTTCCCACTTGCCCAATGGTTACAACACAATGTTGACTGCAGACGGTGCAAACTTGTCGCAAGGACAACGACAACTCATTTCCATTGCTCGTGCAGCCGTTGCAGATCCGCCCGTCCTTATTTTGGACGAAGCAACCAGTTCCATTGACACTCGCACCGAATTGTTGATTGAAAAAGGTATGGACGCATTGATGGAAGGCCGAACGGTCTTTGTCATTGCACACAGACTTTCCACCGTACGCAACAGCGATGCAATCATGGTTATGGAAAAGGGCGAAATTATCGAACGAGGCAACCACGAACAACTTATTCAACAAAAAGGTCAATACTATCGCTTGTACACGGGCGCATTTGAATTGGACTAAAATAAAACCTTTTGAATTTTTAAAACAAAATTAAAAAGCAAAGAGCAAGAAAAATTGTTTTCTTGCTCTTTTTTTTGTTAGTTGAAATAAATTTTCAAATTTAAATTGTTGCGACCAAAAACTAAAATACGTTAAACTTTCAAAAGTTCTTGCATGAGTCCGTCCAATCTTGCTCGTTGGTCGGCGTTCATAAAGGGAGTTACTCTTTTGTAAAAAGCCAACAACTGCTCGTTGGACAACGTTCCGTTGGCTTTTTGGGCAATTACGTTGCTTATTATGTCGCTTACCAACTTGTTTTCTCCCTCTTTGGTGTATTTGTCGGCAAGTTGTTGCAACTTTTTGACGTCCACCCCTTGGGTGTTGGTCGTTGTTTTTTGCTCTTGGCCTTCAGTTTTTGGTTGTTCCATACGATTGTTGTAAAATATGTTTCTGGGATCGTCCATTTATTCCTCCTTGTTTTTTTACACTAATTAAATATATGATTGCATACAATATATTGATTACAAACAGGAGATTATTGGTTGAACAGTTTGATGATTTTGCTGTTTTTGTTTATGGCATTGACAAACAAAGGCGATTTTTCCACGATACTTTCCAATCCACAAAATTTGGTGGGTTTGATGGATGTTTTCAATCAAAAGGGAGATGTGACCTCTCTTTTGACAAATCCGCAAATTATTCAAATGATATCGGGCTTGTTCAATTCGCCCACCCCCTCAACGCCCCAAGAAAAACCATCTAAGGAAGCCAAAGAATTTTTCACCCCTTGCAAAAAGGTGGCAGGAGAAGAGGTGTACACCAAACTTTGCACTTTTTATGACGATTGGTACGTAAAGCACTAAAAAGTCAAATTGCAAATATGCGTCAAATATTGACTTTACACTTTTTGCGTGTTATAATCAAACAAAAGGTTATTTTTTATGGAGGCAACTATGAAACACGTTAAAACATTGAAAACTCGCAACCTTTGCCAAAGTGCAAAAAACGGTGGCTGTGGTGAATGCCAAACATCTTGCCAATCTGCATGCAAAACAAGCTGTGGTATTGCAAACCAAAAGTGCGAAAACACAAAAAAGAACTAATTTATTAAATTCTTTATACGCTTGAAAAAAGCGTACCAACTTTTTTGTTCAATAAAAAACGTGGCACACTAGGTTCACCCATCGTGAAATAGTGTGCTTTTTGGTATTACTCTAAAAGGCAGTTATGATTCATCAATTCAAACAAAACGGACTTGGCGTTGTTGTGGACGTTTTTTCAGGTGCAATTCACTTGGTAGACGACGTTGCCTATGACGTTATTTCCCTTTATCAAACGCACACAAAAGAGCAAATCGTTTCCTCACTTTGTCAAAAATATCAAAGTGAGCATTTGACTTGTCAAGAAATTGGCGAGTGTTTTGACGAAATTGCCCAATTGGAAAAGGACGGACAACTTTTCACAAAAGACACCTTTCAACCCATTTCCACCCAACTCAAAGAAAAGACTTCGGGTGTTGTCAAGGCACTTTGTTTGCACGTTGCACACACCTGCAACCTAAATTGTTCCTATTGCTTTGCAAGTCAAGGCAAGTATTCGGGCGAACGCGCTTTGATGAGTGAAGAAGTGGGCAAACGCGCTTTGGACTTTCTCATTGAAAATTCCGGCACACGACACAATTTGGAAGTGGACTTTTTTGGTGGCGAACCTTTGATGAACTTTGACGTTGTCAAAAACCTTGTTGCCTATGCAAGACAACGCGAAAAACAAACGGGCAAAAACTTCCGTTTCACACTTACCACCAATGGTGTACTCATTGACCAAGAAGTCATTGACTTTGCCAACAAAGAAATGAGCAACGTTGTTCTTTCTTTGGACGGAAGAAAGGAAATCCACGACAAGTTCCGTGTGGACTACGCAGGACGAGGCAGTTTTGACAAAATCGTGCCAAAATTTCAACAATTTGTAAAGGCACGCGAGGGCAAAGACTACTATATGCGTGGCACCTTTACACACGCCAATCCCGACTTTGTAAAAGACGTTCAAACAATGCTGGACTTGGGCTTTGACCAACTCAGTATGGAGCCGGTGGTGTGCGCTCCCGACGATCCGTCTGCATTGACGGACAAAGACTTGGAAGTTGTCATGCAACAATACGAAGAACTTGCCCAACTTATGTATAAAAGAAGACTTCAAGGAAAGCCTTTCACTTTTTATCACT
>JAFQWS010000010.1 GCA_017407305.1 Clostridia bacterium | reverse complement strand
ACACTCAACATCATCGACAACACAGAATACGTAACAGTATCCTTCGACGGTGAAGAACAAGTGATCGTATCCGGCGGCACAGCAACAGCACCTGCAGCACCTACAAAAGAAGGTTACACGTTCGTAGGTTGGGAAGATGCAAAAGGCCATATGTTTTGAATGAAATTTTGACAAAACAAAATAAAAGACGACAAACGCAAATTCAATTCACTATTGACTTTTTTGTTAAGCAAGTGTAAAATAAACCTATGGAACTTTGGCAAATTATTTTTTCAATTATCTATGGCTTGTTGGTGGTGACTTACGTGTTTACCTCAACGGGTCAAAATTTTACTTTGCGTGTCATCAACAAAATTGCCATGTCGGCATCTTTTGTCACGTTGGCTTTTGCTTGTTTTTTTCTAAAGAGCAATCTTCCTCCGTGGCGCTATTTGGCTTTGTTGGCAGTGGTGCTGTGTTTTTTGGGAGACGTTCTTTTGTTGAAAAGTTTTTCCAAAGGTGGCTTTGCTTTCAGTTTTGGCAACTTGGCTTTTTTTGTCTATTTAATTTGCTACGTCGTGGCATTGAAAGTCCATTTTTTGCACGTTATTTGGTTCGTTTTACCTGTGATTGCTTTGGTTTTGTTGGACGAAAAGTTTCTTTTATGCAAAATAAAAAAGCCGGCTCTCAAACTGAAATGCACAGGCTATCTTTCCACCGTTATTTTGCACGGATTTTTGTCATTGGCGCTTGTTGTTGTGCATCCCACCTTTGAGACGGCTTTGTTGGCAATGGGATTGGTTTTATTTATGATTTCCGACCATTTTCTTTTGTCGGGTAAATTTGTTTTCTTTGGCAAAAAGTGGCCCCAAATTGGTGTGACGTTTACCTATTACCCAGGACTTTGGTTGGTTGCGTTAAGTTTGTTTTTTGCAATCTAAACAAAAAATGCATAAAAAAAGCACACAGTTTTGTGTGCTTTTTTTGCGTCATTTATTTTATTTATCGTATTCGTTGAAAGTATCTGGTTGGTTGCTGTTCTTTTTTGCCATGATTTTGGAAACGTATTCCACCAAAAATATTGCCAAAACTACCAAGATGCCACCAACTGCCACAGGCCAAGTAAATTGTTCCAAACCAAAGAGGATGGGGATGATTGCTCCCAACATTGATTCGGTGCACAAAATCAAAGAAACCTTGTTGGGTTCGACGTATTGTTGTGCATAAATTTGGCTCGTATAAGCAAAAGCTGTGTTGAATACGCCCAAGAAAACTGCCGTCCAAATAAAGTTGCTCCAATCAACGTTTTGAAGGATTTCCACTCTTAAATCGGTGCAAACAAACAAAATCAAAAAGCAAACTGCTGTAGATGCCAACTCAACAAAGGTAATTTGAACGTTGTCAATACCTTTGGTTTTTAAGCAGTAAGAAGTCATCACCATATGGCAACCAAAAGCAAGTGCGCTCAACAAAGAAAGGAGATTGCCCAACCAATTGTCTTCATTTGATGAAATACTCATACTAAGGAGTGTTTCTCCAAAGTTCAAAATCATCAAACCCAAAATGGCAATGACAACGCCCAACAAAGTGATCCAACCGGGTTTTTCCTTGAACAAAAACCAAACGATAAAAGGAACGAACAAAATGTTGCTGGAAGTGAAAAATGCGTTGTTGGCAATTGTGGTGTGTCGCAAACCTTCCGTTTGCAAGGCAAAGCCCAAAAACAGTAAAAAGCCACAAAGAGAGCCCCACATCAAACCGTTTTTGGTAAACTTGATTTTTTTGAAAAATACCAAGCCAAAGAGCAACGTTGCCAACGTAAATCTGCACACGTTGATGAAACTGGGTGCGTGGCTTGCAGTCAAAGAAATGTCGGTTATCATATAACCGAAGCCCCAAATGATTGCCACTATGAATAATAAAATTACTGCACCGTTTCTTTGTTTGCTCATTTTTCTATAAAAAAAAATGACAAACGAATATTCGTCTGTCATTGACGTAGCGATAGCGAATGGACACGGGATTGCTCCCACATTTCTATCACTATGAAATTTTGTTCTTACATGAGTATTTTAAATTACAAAAAAGCGATTGTCAAGAGAAAATCATTTATTTACTGTTGCTTTTTTGTTGCATTTTGTCTATAATATCTATTAGTAAGTATAATTATGAAAAAAGGTGGAATCTATCTTCCCATACACTCTTTACCATCCAAGCATGGTGTTGGAGGCTTTGAGGAGGTGCACAAGTTCATAACTTTTATGACGACGGCACAACAAAAGTATTGGCAAATTTTACCACTTAATCCGGTGAGTTTGGAACAACAATTTTGTGTGACGTCGGTTTTTGCTGGAAACCCATTGTACGTTGATTTTAAACAATTGGTGGATAACGGCCTTATCAAACAAAAAGATTATGACAACTGGTGCAAAAGAGATGACGTCAATTGGCAGTTTGCTTTGCAACGAGCCAATCAACTGATGTTTTATGCTTTCAAAACTTTCACAAGGGAACAACCTCCCAAAGAATATCTTGACTTTGTTTTGCAAAACAAAAATTGGCTCAGCGACTATTGTTTGTTCAAAGCATTGAAAGGGCATTTTACCGATGCAAGTTGGGACAAGTGGCCGGACAAAGATATTCAAAAGCACACCCCTCAAGCAGTAGAGTACTACACCGATTTGCTCAGCGACGAAATTGACCTTTACAAATTTGAACAATTTGTCTTTTACAGCCAATGGCAGGCAATTAGACAAAAGTTGCACGACAAATCAATTATGATTGTGGGAACGTTGCCTTTTTACGTTGCCTTTGATTCGGCAGATTGTTGGGCGCATCAAGACTTGTTTTTGTTGAAGGAAGATTGCACTCCCAAAGTATTGGTAAATGCTTTTGGCCGTCCCGTTGCCTACGATTGGAAGGCAATGCGCCAAAGTGGATTTGAGTGGTGGTTGCAAAGAGCAGACCACAGCCGTCATTTGTATGATATGACGGTGGTGCAAGATTTCGCTCATTTTTATCAATATCCCGTATATGGAAAAAAGGCAAAAGCAAAAGCCGATTGGTCGATTGTGCCAAAATTGACTCAACAACACTCGGTGCTGATTGCAGAAGACTACTCAAACAAGAAGATTGCCCGTCTTATACATAAACAAAAGGGGCTTTACACAACGACTGCACAACAACAGGCATTTGTCCCAAGTGGTGCAAGACACAAAATTGCCAATCACAAGGAAAACAGCATTGCCTATCTTGGTACAAATCACACCAATTTGGTGTACGACTGGTTTTTTTGTTTGGATAAAAAAACTCAAAACAAAGTTTTGCGCGAAATAAACGTGGCAACAGGTGAAAAACTTTCGTGGAGTTTTGTAAAATATCTTTATTCATCAAAAGCCATCGCCATGGTTAGTATGAATGAATTGTCCAACAACGTGACAAATCAATATGCCACCATTTGGCAGTATATGGCGCAAAACAAAGACTTTTCTGCTGAAAACGCCGAAAAGTTGAAATTTGTCGGGACGCACGTCCAATAAGGAGAAAATATGAAAGGTTACAAAGCATTTGTAGAAGGTAAAAGCACCGATTGTTACAAAATTTTTGGTTGCCACAAGGTAGAAGATTATTCTTATCGTTTCACAGTATGGGCACCAAACGCTCAAAAGGTTGCTGTCGTTGGCGACTTCAACTCTTGGAATACCACGGCAAACGAATTGGAAAAGGTGGAAAACGGTGTTTTCTCATCCATTATTTCTGCAGTACAACCCAATCAATGCTACAAATATTTCATAACAACTTGGGACGGTCGCACGTTATACAAAGCCGACCCTTACGCATTTTTCTCACAATTCCGTCCCGAAACGGCAAGTGTCGTTTGGTCTAGTGACAAATTTGATTGGACGGACGGTGACTTTATTGCCAAAAAGAAATTGCCCTATGACCAACCTATGAACATTTATGAAGTTCACGCAGGTTCTTGGCGCAAACACATTGACGGAAGATATTATTCTTACAGAGATTTGGCCGAACACTTGGTTCCTTACGTAAAGGAAATGGGTTACACTCACGTCGAATTTATGCCTTTGAGTGAATATCCTTTTGACGGCAGTTGGGGGTATCAAGTAACAGGTTATTACTCTCCCACCTCTCGTTATGGCACACCCGACGATTTGAGATATTTGGTCAATCAATTCCACAAGGCAGGCATTGGCGTCATTTTGGACTGGGTTCCTGCTCACTTCTGCAAAGACCCCCACGGTCTTATCGAATTTGATGGTGGTTGGTGCTACGAAAGTTGGGATGAAAAACGTCGTGACCACGCAAGTTGGGGCACACGCATTTTCGACTATGGCAGACCTGAAGTAAGATCATTTTTGATCAGCAACGCATTGTATTGGCTCAAAGAATTTCACATTGACGGTTTGCGCGTAGATGCAGTGGCAAGCATGCTTTACTTGGACTATGACAAGGGCGACGGTCAATGGGTACCCAACATTTATGGTGGCATTGAAAACTTGGAAGCCATTCAATTTATGCACGAACTCAGTTGTGCAGTGTTCAAATACAGTTCCAAAGCATTGTTGTTGGCAGAAGAATCAACTGCTTTCAACGGAGTTACTCACCCTGTTTACAATGGTGGTTTGGGATTTAACTTCAAATGGAACATGGGTTGGATGAACGATACTTTGCGTTACATTTCCGTCGATCCCATGTGGAAAGCAGACCATCACGACAAACTTACGTTTGTTATGACCTATGCCTACTCGGAAAACTTCATTTTGCCTTTCTCTCACGACGAAGTGGTGCACTTGAAAGGTTCTATGATCAACAAGATGCCGGGCAGTTATGATGAAAAATTTGCCTTGTATCGTGCATTGTTGGGTTTGCAATTTGCTCAACCGGGCAAAAAACTCAACTTTATGGGAAACGAATTGGCACAATTCAACGAATGGAACGAAAACGTTTCTTTGGATTGGATGTTGCTTGACTATTACAAACACTCTTCCTTCCAAGAATTTGTCAAACATTTGAATCACACCTACGTAGAAAACTCTGCATTGTATGAAAACGATTCAAATTGGGCAGGTTTTAGATGGATTTTGGTTGACGGAGGTCGTGACAACGTTATTGCTTTCGAACGTTTCAACAGCGACGGCGACAGCATTTTGGCAGTTGTAAACTTCTCCAAAACAACCTACAAAGACTATGGTTTCCACAACGTTGGAAACAGCAAATACGAACTTATTCTCAATTCTGACGCATTGCAATTTGGTGGCGAAGGCAGTCATATTCAACCTTTGATTACGGCAACAGATGGTGTGGTAAGTTTTGATTTGCCCAAACAAACAGTACTTTACTACAAAAGCAAAAAATAAATTTAGGACTAGGACTTTATGAAACTCACAAACGACACAATCAAACAGTTTTTAGAAAACAGCGCAGCACAACACTATGGCGTTACTTTTGGAGAATTGTCCGAAAGACAACAATATCGTTCGGTTGTCCGCGTTGTCAGAAATCTTTTGCATACAAATAGAAAAGAATTCAACGCAAAATTCAAAGAAGCCAAGACAAAAAGAGTTCACTACATTTCAATGGAATTTTTGCTTGGCAGAAGCCTCAAAAACAACCTTTACAACATGGGCTTGACCAAAAAGTTTGCCAGTGTTTTGAAAGGTTATGGCATAAACTTGGACGATATTTATGAAAGAGAGCCCGATGCAGGTTTGGGCAACGGTGGTTTGGGCAGACTTGCAGCTTGCTACATGGACAGTTTGGCAACACTTGGTTACCCTTCCATGGGACATTGCTTGTTCTTTGAATATGGTTTGTTCCAACAAAAAATCGTTGATGGTTGGCAAACGGAACTTCCCGACAACTGGCTCAACAACGGTGGCGACGTTTGGTTCAAAGCCCGCTCTGACAAAAAAGTTACCGTCACGTTTGGTGGTGAAGTAACTCCCATTTATGCAAATGGCAAAACCAAATACGTTGTCAAAGGCGCAGAAGAAGTGGAAGCACTTCCTTACGACATGGTTATGTCCGGTTACAACTCAAAAGCAGTTTCCGTGTTACGCTTGTGGCAAGCACGCAACAAACACAACTTTGATATGTCTGCTTTTGGTCAAGGCCAATATATGCAAGCAGTTCGCAGTGACTATTCTGCCGAACTCATCACAAAAGTTTTGTATCCTGCCGACCACCACGAAGTTGGTAAAGAATTGCGTTTGAAACAAGAATATTTCTTGTGTTCTGCAGCAATGCAAAACGTAACGAGCGATTTTTATGCAAAGTATGGTTCTTTTGATAACTTTGCAAAACAAGTTGCCGTTCACATCAACGACACACACCCTGCAATGTGTATCCCCGAACTTATGCGTATTTTCTTGGATGATTATGGCATGGAATGGGATGATGCGTGGAAACTTGTAACTTCCGTTTGCGCCTACACCAACCACACGGTCATGGCAGAAGCATTGGAATGTTGGCCCGAATACCTCATTCAAAAATTGTTGCCTCGCATTTACCAAATTATCGTTGAAATCAACAGGCGTGTTTGTGAGGAATACTTCCAACATTGTGGCGACTTGCAAAAAGTTTCCAAAATTGCCATTGTTGCTTACAACCAAGTTCGCATGGCAAACTTGTCCGTTGCAGGCAGTCACTCGGTAAACGGTGTTTCCGCATTGCACTCTGAAATCATCAAAAAAGACCAATTTGCAGACTTTTATGCAATCACACCCAACAAATTCTGCAACGTCACCAACGGTGTCGTTCATCGCAGATGGTTGTCACAAAGCAACCCCAAATTGGACGCACTCATCAAAGAATTGATTGGTGACGGCTATTTGAAAGATGCCAACCGTTTGGAAGGCCTGTTGCAATATGCCGACGACCACGCAGTTTTGGACAGATGGGCAGACATCAAATTGGAAAACAAACGTGCTTTGGCAGACTATGCCTTTAAACACGGTGGTATTGTGCTCAATCCCAACACTCGTTTTGACGTACAAAGCAAACGTTTGCACGAATACAAACGTCAGCTTCTCAACGTCATTAAGATCATTTGGCAATATCACGAAATCAAACAAAACCCCAACAAACCCGTTACACCTCAAACGTATATCTTTGCAGCAAAGGCAGCACCCAGTTACTACGTTGCAAAAGAAATCATCAAACTCATTTGCAAACTTGGTGAAGACATTGCTTCCAACCCTGTTGCAAAAGACAAACTTGCAGTATGTTTCTTGGAAAACTACTGTGTAACAATGGCAGAAACGCTCATCCCCGCAACGGAAGTCAGCGAACAAATTTCCTTGGCAGGTAAAGAAGCCAGTGGTACAGGCAACATGAAATTTATGTTCAATGGTGCAATTACATTGGGTACTTTGGACGGCGCAAACGTCGAAATCAAAGAAAGTGTCGGCGACGACAACATCTTCATTTTCGGCAACGACGAAGTACAAGTTGCTCGTTTGGGAAGCAAATACTCTCCTTTGGACTACTATTTGAAACATCATCAACTTCGTGCAGTCATCGAAGAATTGAACCATGGTTTTCAAGGCGAATCCTTTGCAAACATTGCTCAATACTTGCTCAAAGGTCAAGGTGGTGTCGCAGATCCTTACATGTGCTTTGCAGACTTTATGGACTACAACGCCGCTGCAGATAGATTGGATTTGGCATACACTGACAAATACAGATGGCAAAAAATGTCACTTACCAACACAGCCAAAGCAGGCCGTTTTTCATCCGACTACCCCATCAAGGAATACGCTAAAAAGATATGGAAAATTTAGGCGAAATTTTATACAACCCCATAGATCCCTTTTTCAAATCAGTCGTTGGTGCTGTTGAAGAAGGACAAGAAGTAACGTTCAATATTTTGGTGGCAAAAAGCCTTGGCGCAAGCAAGGTTGCCATCAAAATATATTCCGACAACTTGTATATGATTGACGTTAACTTTATGCAACAAAGTTATCACAACGAAAGTCACGACAAGTATTCGTTTACAACAAAATTGGACAAAGGTCTCTATTGGTACTACTTCATTTTGGAAGGTGTCAAAACGGAACCCTACGTTGGCATTTCACAAGATTGCCGTCCCCAATTTTTCTATGCAGACGTCGTTGCATGGCAACTCAACGTTTACAAAAGAGAATATCCCGTTGTCAAAAATTTGAACAAAGGCGCAATGTACCACGTTTTCGTGGATAGATTTTGCTCCGTTGGTCAAGTTGAACCCACCTTCGATAAATATATGGTGCCTTGGGGCGAAAAACCTCACTATCAAGACCCCGACGGAAAGTATCGTTGCAGAGATTTCTTCGGTGGAAACATCAAGGGTATCACATCCAAATTGGATTACATAAAATCACTTGGAGTGACAATTTTGTACCTTTCTCCCATTTTCAAGGCATACTCAAACAACAAGTACGACACTGCCAACTACGAAGAAATTGACGAAATGTTTGGTACAAAAGAAGACTTTGACCAACTTATTCAAAAGGCGGAAGAATTGGGCATTTTTGTCGTTTTGGACGGCGTGTTCAACCATACGGGCAGTCATTCTGTTTATTTCAATAAAGACCAAGCCTATGGCCAAGGTGGCGCATACAACGACAGAAACGGCCCCTATGCCGATTGGTATTTCTTCTACAAAGACGGAGTTCACTACGAAAGTTGGTGGGGATTTGAAAACCTTCCTCGCCTCAACGCATTTTCTCACTCCTTGCAAAATTATTTGTGTGGCGAAAATGGTATCGTAGATCGTTGGACAAAAAGTGGCATCGGTGGTTGGCGTTTGGACGTTGTTGACGAAATTGCCGACGAAATGTTGGACAAAATTGTAAGTGCAACAAAAAAAGCCAATCCCAATTCTATTGTTATTGGCGAAGTTTGGGAGGACGCTTCCAACAAAAGCGACTATGGCATCAGACGAAGATATTTTGAAGGTGCACAACTCGACTCGGTCATGAACTACCCCTTTATGCGTGCCGTCGTGCAATTCTTGACGACAAACGATGCAAGTGAGTTGAAAAAGGTCGTGTTCCAACAACAAAACAACTATCCTTATTGGGCAAAAAACAATTTGATGAACATCTTGGGTTCACACGATACAAGACGTATTCTCAATCAACTTACAGGTATGACTTGTCCTGAGAACAGAGACGAGCAAAGCCAAGTTGTGCTCAATGGTTCTGCACTTAAAAAAGCAAAGCAACTGCTCAAACTCGCAATTGTGTTGCAATATACCTATACAGGTTTCCCCAGCATTTTCTATGGAGACGAAGCGGGTATGCAAGGGGAAAAAGATCCTTTCTGCCGTGGTTGTTTCCCTTGGGGCCAAGAAGACCAAACTTTGACACATTACTATCAAAAGTTGGGAAAAATCCGTTTGGCAAACTCTGTTTTTGCCGATGGCGATTTGACGTTGATTCCTTCTCCCGGAAGAGCAATTGCCTATCGTCGTACGTTGGGAAAACAAAATGTAATCGTTGCAGTTTCCAAAGAGGATTACTACATGCAACTTGACGGCGTTTACAAAGATTTGTTGACAGGCAAAAAGCACCAAAGCATTTGTAAAATTAGTGGTGCAATGATTTTGAAAAAAGTTTCTTAAAAAATGCAATAAAAAAAAGTGGATTGATTCAATCCACTTTTTTGTTGGAAATTTTGTTATTTTGTGCCGAACAATCTGTCACCTGCGTCGCCAAGACCGGGCAAGATGTAACTTGCTTCGTTCAAACCTTGGTCAACTGCTGCGCAGTAAATTTGTACGTCGGGGTGAGTCTTATGTACAACGTCAATGCCTTCGGGTGCTGCAATTACGTGCAAGCATTTGATGTGTTTTACGCCACGTTTTTTGAGCAAATCAATGGCTGCGACACAACTGCCACCTGTTGCAAGCATGGGGTCAAGGATGACTGCTGTCATATTTTCAATGCCTTCGGGCAATTTGCAGTAGTAAAGTTCAGGTTGAAGTGTTTCTTCATTTCTAAACATACCAATGTGGCCTACTCTTGCGATGGGGAACAATGCGTGTACACCGTTTACCATACCCAAACCTGCGCGCAAGATGGGGATAATTGCCACTTCGTGTTCAACTACGCGTTGTTTTGTGACTTGCAAGGGTGTTTCAACTTCCACTTCAACTGTGGGGATGTCTTTAAATGCTTCGTACGTCAAAAGTGTTGTGATTTCTTCAACGTATTCTCTAAACATTTTGGGGTCGGTGTTTTTGTCACGCAATTTTGCGATTTTGTGAGCCATCAAAGGGTGGTCAATTGTAATAACGTTCATTGTTTTCCTCCAAAGATTTTTTTTTAGTTTACTGCAAAAAATGTCGTTTGGCAAGGGTTTGTCAAAATAAATTTCAATAAACAAGCCAACTCTATTTGAGTTGGCTCTTTTTTAGATTACTGTATTAGATTTGTTCAAATCTTGTTGGGGAATGGGCTTTTCAAGATTTTTATCGGGTAAGGGTTTTGCAGGATAGGGGCGAGGAACGGGATGATTTGGGCAGTTGAATCTTTTGAACAAGTGGTTGATAATTTTTTCTTGTTTTTCTTGGTCCAATTGATCAAAGTTTTCAATCAAAGAGTACACTCTTGCCGAACTTGTTACGTGAACTTCGCCATATTCAGGATAGTTTTTCAAAATGCCTTCTTCAATTTCACGTTTGCGTTGTTGAAAAACCGACTTGGACACAATGCCACTGGGTTCAACTGCAACGATCAAGTTGTCACCACAAGAAATGCTTACGGAAGACTTTACGTTGTCAAAAGATTGAACGTACTCATTTACGTCAACGTTGGCAAAAGCAATGCAAGTTGTCAATAAAGTTGCCAAAAGTAAAAACAAAACGATAATTTTTTTCATAATTAACTCCTTTTTAGTGGTCGCTATTAGCATTTGTCAAAAGGTTTCAAAATATACCTTTTGTTGTCAAACTTCTTTTGGGGTGTGCGTGTTATATTCTCTGTATGGTAGAACTGATTGTTACTTGCTCCATTGCAGGAGTGATATTTTTGGGATGCGTAGGCTACATTGTGTGTGCCGTTGTCACTTTGCCCAAAAAAAAGGAAGAAGAGATTGATTTTGATTTGGACACCCTCATTATCGATTTGAACGATAAGTCTTGACACAAGCCTTGTGATTTTTTATAATTAAGAAAAAACTTTGGAGATTACCTATGACAAAACAACAAATTGCTCCCTACGTAGATCACACCAAACTCAAACCTGCAAAAGAAAAAGAAATTGCTCTTTTGTGTCAACAAGCCAAAGACTTTGGCTTTGCTTCGGTATGTATTCTTCCCGACTACGTCAAATTTGCCAAAAAGCAGTTGGAAGGGTCTTCCGTCAAGGTTTGCACGGTTATCGGTTTCCCTTTGGGTGAAAATACAACTGCAACAAAAGTGTTTGAAACAAAAAATGCCATCAAATGCGGTGCAGAAGAAATTGATATGGTCATCAATCCTTCTTGGGCAAAAGCCAACCAATGGAAAAAGGTGGAAAAGGAAATTTGTGCCATCAAAAAGGCTTGTGGCGACGTTTTGTTGAAAGTTATCATTGAAAGTTGTCTTCTTTCTGACAAACAAATTGAAAAGGCTTGCGTTGCATCCGTCAATGCCAAGGCAGAATTTGTAAAGACGTCAACTGGCTTTTCCACAGGTGGTGCAACGGTAAATGCCGTTTCCATCATGGCAAAAACGGTGCATCCTCACGGCTTGAAAGTTAAAGCAAGTGGTGGGATAAGAAGTTATGAAGATGCCGTGGCAATGATTGAAGCAGGTGCCGATCGTTTGGGTACGTCTGCAGGCGTTGCAATTTGTCAAGAATAATTAAAACAAAAAAAACCCCCTACTATGTTGGGGATTTTTTTTTGTTTTGCACGTCAAAATTAAAATTTGATATTGACTTTGAAGGAGCTGGGTGTTAAAATTTTTAATATGATTAATTGTTGGGCAGAAAAAATTTATTTACATGCATTGGCAACACCCGACAAAGTTGCCCTTGTTGGCGAAAGTAAACTTACTTACCGTCAATTGTGGGAATTGAGTTGTGGTTTTGCAAATTATTTGAAAAACGGCGGACTTCAAAAAGGTCAAGTCGTAATTTGTCGTGCCTTGGGACGAGTGGAATACGTTGTGGTTTACGTTGCAACGCTCATTGCAAAAGGAGTGTTTACCCCTTTTGATAAGGAGTTCACCATTTCCAAGTTTTCCGACCAAATCAACGAATTGCCAGACGTTTTTTGCGTGATACACAATTTCTCCCATACCTTTGGTAAGGACGTCAATTTTGACGACGTTTTGACAATTGCTGACAAATACAAGTCTTTTGACAAAGTGGATTTTGACCTAAACGACCACGCTCAAATTTTGTTTACCAGTGGTTCAACTGCAAAACCCAAGGCTGTGTTGATGAAAAACTCACAACTCTTGCAAGGTCAAGACATTTGCGACTTTTTGCATCACACAAAAGACAGTGTTGTTTTGGTTATGTCCCCCATGCATCACTACGCATTTTTCGGTTTGGCACTTCCAGGTTTCATAATTGGTGGAACGGTGGTCTTGTACGATGATTTCAACTTCAAACATATCGTCAATTTGATTGTTGAAAACAAAGTTACGGTTATGCAAGCGACTCCTTCGATGATGAAGGTTTTGAGCGTTTTGTGCAAAGACAAATTTGGCGAAATTTTCGCTTCGGTACGCACATTTACGGTGGGTGGAGAGTTTGTTCCTCAACCGTTGAAAGAGTGGTTAAAGGCAAATTTGCCCACTTGCAAGTTTTATGCCATTTACGGCTTGACGGAAATGGGCTTTGCATCTTGCTATCGCTTTGACAATTTGGACAAACCCTTTGGTTGCGTTGGCACTTTGTTGCCTCACGTTGAAATTGAAATCCGTCATGAAGAGGCCGACGTGGTTGCAATCAAAAGTCCCTACGCCTACAAAAAGTATCTTGGTTTTGAAGAACACAAAGATTGGTTTGTCACAAAAGACTTGTCCTATTTTGAGGACGATCACTTGTTTGTTTTGGGACGTGTGGACGACGTTATCGTTTCGGGTGGTACAAAAATCAATCCCTTCGAAATTGAAACGGTGGCGAAAGAGTTTGACGGAATTTCCCAATGTGTTTGCGTTGGTGTCAAAGACGACTTTTTGGGACAGGTTGCAAAGTTGTACTATTTGCCCACAAAAGAAATCAACTTAAAAGATTTCAAAGGCTTTTTGGCTCAAAAAATTGAAAAGGCGTGTTTGCCCAAAGTATATGAGAAAATCGACAAAATTCGCACAACCCCCACGGGAAAATTAGATAGAAAATGGTACAAGAATTATGAGAAATGAGATTTTAAATAAAATATTAGAAGTAATCAACGTTCGCTTTGGCGAAAATGAAGGCTTAACGTTTGAAACAACTTTTTCCGACATTGACGGTTGGGACAGTTTGAGCAACGTCGTGTTCATTCAAGATTTAGAAAAACATTTTGGAGTAAGTTTTACGTTTGACGAAATTTTCTCTTTTGAAAATTTAGGTCAAATTGTAGATAGCATTGAAGAAAGAATAGGCTGATATGGATTGGAGCGTGTTGATAGGGCTAGTGGCATTGAGTTGTTTACTCAATTTGTTGCTCTGTCGCTTTGACAAACAATTGATAAAATTTATTGTACTTTTTTGCCAAGTTGCCATTTTGGTGACTGTGGCACTTTTGGGAGCAACAATGGAACAAACGTTTGTCTATCTTATCGTATCGGTTATGGTATATCTTTGGTTTAAAATATTTCTTATTCAAAGAGAAGGAGATAAAAAATGAGTTTTGTCTCCTTTGAGTTTT
>JAFQWS010000110.1 GCA_017407305.1 Clostridia bacterium | reverse complement strand
GTTAAAATACCTTTCAAAAAAAATAGTTGCACAAAAAACAAAATGTTGTGCCTCTGTGGTTTACATAAAATTTTCTTTGTGCTATATTATATACAATGGCTAAGTATGTGTAATAAATATATACATTACAACACTACGTCAGCACTTTTAGTATAATTTTTAGGAGGCTCAAATGAAAACATTTAAGGGAGGGAAACACGTTCCCGACTTTAAGAGTTTGACGGCAGAAGCACCCATTGAGCAAATGCTCGTCGTTCCTGACTATTACTATTCGTTAAGTCAGCACATCGGCGCCCCTGCACAACCCGTCGTCCAAGTTGGCGACGTTGTCAAAGCAGGTCAACTCATTGCTCAAGCAGGTGGTTTTGTTTCGGCAAACGTCTATTCATCAGTAGCAGGTGAAGTTGTTGAAATTTGTGACAGACCCAACGCACAAGGTACTGTTTCAAAGTGCATTCACATCCACACGGCAGAAAAGCAAGAAGTGGAAACTTTGCCCAAGATGAAGGAAGTCAACAAACAAACTATTTTGGAAAGAATTGCCCTTGCAGGTATCGTTGGTATGGGTGGTGCAGGATTCCCCACGCACGTCAAACTTCAACCCAAAGACCCTGTGGACACGTTGATCATCAACGCAGCAGAGTGCGAACCCTATCTCAACTGCGACAACCGTTTGCTCATTGAAAAAACGGAAGAAGTGGTCAAAGGTGCAATGCTCATGGCAGAAGGTTTGGGCGTAAATCAAATTATCTTCGGTATCGAAGACAACAAACCCCAAGCAATTCAATGTTTGCAACAACACGCCAACCAAGCAATCAAAGTGGAAGTTCTCAAAACAAAGTATCCCCAAGGTGCAGAAAAGCAACTCATTTATGCTTGCACAAAGAGAGTTGTCGCTTGTGGCGCATTGCCTGCATCAGTAGGCGTGGTGGTACAAAACGTTGCAACGGCAGTGGCAGTATATGATGCAGTATATCAAAACAAAGCATTGTACTCTCGCATTGTAACCGTCACAGGTGATGCGGTTGTAACACCCAAAAACCTCGAAGTCAAAATCGGTACACCCGTTTCTGCAATCATTGATTATTGCAACGGCACAACTGACAAGGTAGCAAAAGTTATTTCCGGTGGCCCTATGATGGGTTTTGCATTGACAGATTTGTCCGTTGCAACCACCAAGACCGATTCGGGGTTGCTTTGCTTGTCCAAAGACAGTTGCGATTGTTCCGAACCCACGGCTTGCATCAACTGCGGTCGTTGCGTTGACGTATGCCCTATGAAATTGGAACCCGTCTATATTGAATTGTATTCCAATCACGGAGATTTGGAAGGCGCAAAGAAATACGGTGCACTCAACTGTATGGAATGTGGAGCATGTTCTTACATGTGCCCTGCAAAACGTCCCTTGGTACAAAGCATCCGTTTGGCAAAAGCAAAAATAAGAGCAGAAAAAGCAAAGGAGAACAAGTAATATGAGCAGTCTTATTTATTCATCTTCTCCTCACGTAAGATGCAGTCTTACAACCAAAAAGATTATGCTTGCAGTGGCAATTGCCCTTCTTCCCGCATGCATTGCAGGTTGCATTTTCTTTGGTTGGAGCGCATTGTTGGTGTTGGCACTTTCCACAGTGACAGCCGTGGCAAGTGAATTTGTATATTTACTTATCGCAAAAAAACCCATTGATTACATTTTGAAACAATTTGACTACACGTCAGTTGTCACAGGTTTGCTCATTGGTATGAACTTGACGGCAAACTGCCCTTGGTACGTTCCCGTTTTGGCAAGTATCTTTGCAATCGTATGTGTCAAAATGATTTTCGGTGGTACAGGCAAAAACCTTGTAAACCCCGCAATCGCAGGCAGAATTTTTGCATTTATTTCCTTTGGCGCAACCTTTGGTGGCAGTTGGCTTGCTCCCAACGTTGATGCAATCAACGCATCTACAATCGTCACAGGCGCAACACCTTTGTCCGGTTCCATTTTGGCAGGTGACTTGTCGGCAATCAGCGTTGTTGACTTGTTGCTTGGCACAGGCGTTTCCGGTGTCATTGGTGAAACGTGCAAACTTGCCCTTATTGCAGGTGGCATTTTCTTGGTAGTTATCGGTGTTATCAATTTCCGTTGGCCCTTGGTTTACGTTGCAACAACCGGTCTTGTGGCAGTTGCATTGAACGGCTTTGATTTCAACGTATTTTTACCTTCCATTTTGTCTGGTGGTTTGATGTTGGGCGCAATCTTTATGGCAACCGACTACGTAACAAGCCCCAACACAAAATTGGGCAACTACATATACTTTGTCGCATGTGGTGTGTTGACGGCAGTTTTGCGTCACGCAACACAAATCGAAATGGTATCTTTCGTCATTTTGATTATGAACCTCTTTGTTCCTCTCATTGACAAATATATTGTAAGAAGACCTTTTGGTTACACAAGACCTCAAAAACAACAAAAGGAGGGCAAATAAGATGAGTGATGCAGTAAAAACAACCATCAAATCTATTGCCGTTTTGTTGTGTATTGCAGTGGCTTCCGGCTTGTTGTTGGCAGTCTGCAACGACGTTTTCTACTATGAAGCAGGTGGCGCAAGTGACTTTGAAGCACTTATCGAAGGCAACTGGTCAGTGGTGGAAGTAAACGGCGAATTTGCAAACGACAACGGCTCCATTTCTCAAATTGCCGAAAACGGCACGGCACACGTTGGCTTTATCGTTTCTGGTAACGGAGTGGGCAAATCGGGCGCCTACACAATGGCAATCATCATTGACAGAGCAACCAACAAAGTTGCAGCAGTCAAAACAATTGAAATGGGTGCAACCTCTTCCGGTTACGACCTTTCTCAAGAACAATTGGACAGTTACGTTGGCGTTGAAATTGCCGATTCAACTGCATTTGACACAGTACCTTCCAACGCATTGGTGGCAGGTGCAACAGGTTCCAGCAAAGCAATCAACAACGCATTTAAAGTTGTTGGTGCATATTACACAATTTATTACTTGGGTGGTTCTGCAGTAGATCCCACCGAAGAATATCTTGGCTATTTGGGACAAATTTCCACAGAAACCTTTACAAAAGCAGAAGTGGACGGAAGCATCACAATTTCCAACGGCAGATTGTTGTTGGTCGCAGAAAGCGCAACACAAGTTGGCTTCTACGTTGAAAGCACAAGTGATGGTGGCAACGTTGACAACGGTGCATATCGTTTGGCAATTGTCGTCGATCGTGCAACAGCACAAATCGCATCAGCCAAAGTCATTGAAGAAGGCGCAACAATCCCCGGTTATGAAGTAAGTCAAACAACAATTAACGCATACGTTGGTCAAGCAATCACAAGCGCAACGGTATTCGACACCTTTGAAGGTGGTTTGATTGATTCTTCCAGCCTCAACGCAGGTATGACCAACACAGGTTGGACACAATCTTCTCGTACGGTACGCAACGCGTTCCAAATGGTTGCCAACTACTACTTCAACGCATATATGGGTGGCAAACATTTGACAAGTTTGCAAACTCTTGCACCCGGTCAAACGTGGACAATCGTTCCCGTTGCTGATGCAACGGCATTGACAGGTTCAACAATTTTGTGCTTGGCAGAAAGTGACCAAGGCAAAATTGGTATGGTTGTCAGCGCAATCAACGATGGTACAAACGTCAACAACATTATGAACGGCGAATACATCATTGCAGTGGTTATCGACAGAGCAACCAACGCACTTGAAAGCGCAGTTATCGTCAAAGATGGTTGGGTAAGCATGGATATGTTTGCAGTACCTCAAGACAAAGTTAACGCATACGTTGGCACAATCATTGACAGTGCAACAGTATTCGACACCTTTGAAGGTGGTTTGATTGCAGCAGAAGGTTATCTCAACTACGGCATGACCAACACAGGTTGGACACAATCTTCCCGTGCAGTACGTCGTGCTTTCCAAGCAGTGGCAAATTGCTACTTTGCAGAATATATTGGAGGTTAAGACAATGAAAATCAGAGATATTATGATGGACGGTCTTTTCCGTCAAAATCCTACGTTGAAATTGGTTTTAGGCGTATGCTCTACGTTGGCATTGACAACCTCTGCATTTGACAGCTTTGGCATGGGCATTGCAGTTACGTTTGTCCTTGTTTGCTCCAACGTAATCGTTTCCTTGTTGAGAAACGTTATTCCCGACAAAGTAAGAATTCCCGCTTTCGTACTTGTCATTGCAACGTTTGTTACAATCGTACAACTTTTCTTGCGCAAATACGTCAACGCATTGTACGCAAGTTTTGGTGTATTTTTGCCTTTGATTGTCGTCAACTGCATCATTTTGGGCAGAGCCGAAGGTTTTGCATCCAAAAACAAAGTTGGCTTTGCAGCTCTTGACGGATTGTTCATGGGTCTTGGTTACACGTGGGCAATGGTGCTTATCGGTGGCATCAGAGAAATTTTGGGCTATGGCACGTTCTTTGGCATCAAATTGTGGGACTTCACAATTGACTTCTTTGCAAGTCAAGCAGGCGCATTTTTCACCTATGGCATTGTCATTGCATTGTTCGTATTGGTTTGGAACGCAATTGAAAGAAGCCAAAAGTTGAAAAAAGCAAGTGCAAACGATGCACCCGTTGTAGAAGAACAAAAGGAGGAAAACTAATATGAATATTCTCCCTATCATTTTGGCAGCAGTATTGTCAAACAACTTCGTTCTCATCCAATTTTTGGGCATTTGTCCTTTCTTGGGTGTCAGCCAAAAAGTTGACTCTGCACTTGGCATGGGTATTGCCGTAACCTTTGTTATGGTCTTGACCTGCTTGGTCACCTATCCTATTTACAACTACGTCTTGGTCCCTTTGGGATTGGCATATTTGGAAATTATCGTTTTCATCTTTGTTATCGCAAGTTTGGTACAAATTTTGGAAATGGTATTGAAAAAATTCATCCCCGCATTGTATTCCTCAATGGGTATTTACCTTCCCCTCATCACAACAAACTGCGCAATTTTGGGCGTTGCCGAATTGGTTTTGACAGAAACGTTGGTAACAGGCTTGTTTGAAGCAGTATTGTATGGTTTGTTTGCAGGTGTTGGTTTTACCTTGGCAATCGTTCTCTTGGCAGGTTTGAGAGAAAAATTGGACAAACTTCCCTTGGCAAAATGCCTCAAAGGTTTCCCTGCAACAATGATTGCATCTTGCTTTATGGCAATGGCATTTTATGCCTTCTCGTTGATTTAAGGAGGGAACTATGTTGAATTACATTTTAGCATTCGCCGAAGGTGGCGTTACAATTCAATGGAACATCGTAGGTTTGTCCGTTGCAGTTATGGCAGGCATGGCAGTGGTACTTGGCGCAGTAATTTTGCTCGTCAACAAATTCTGTCACGTTGAAACGGATCCCAAAATCGACGAAATTTATGAAAATCTTCCTCACGCAAACTGTGGTGGTTGTGGTTATGCAGGTTGTTCTGACTTTGCAAAAGCATTGGCAGAAGGCAAAGTACCCGCAACAAAATGTGGACAACTCAAAGGCGACAGCGTTGCAAAAATCGCATCCATTTTGGGTGTTGAAATTGCCGACGAAGGCCCCACAGTCACAGTTATTGCATGTTGTGGTGGCAACAAAGCCAACGACAAATTTGAATATCAAGGTTATTGCGACTGCCAATATGAAAATATGCTTTCAGGTGGCAGAAAGGCATGTTCAACAGCATGTTTGGGCGACGGCAACTGCAAGGCAGTATGCCCCGAAAACTGCATTGAAATCGTTGACGGTTGTGCAGTAGTCAACACCGACCTTTGCACAAGCTGTGGTGTATGTCATGGTGCATGCCCCAAATCCTTGATGGAAAGAATCCCTTCAACGGCTCATTATTACGTTGCATGTTCTTCCAAGTGTCGTGGCAAAGACGTCATGGGACAATGCAAAGTTGGTTGTATTGCTTGTGGTTTGTGCGCAAGAAACTGCCCCAATGGAGCAATCACAATGGTGGACAATCTTCCTAAAATTGACTATTCCAAATGCACAAATTGTGGTATTTGCGCCTCCAAATGCCCCAGAAAATGTATTTTGAGTACAAAAAAGGACTAACAAGTGCAAAAACCTAGTGTTTAAAAAATAATAAAAAAAGCCTTGAATTTTCAAGGCTTTTTTTGTTGATTATCATTGACTAATGATGCTTTGTGGTTTAGAATATTGGTATCTTAATAATAAAACAAACGTCGGGGGTGCGACTTGTCGCTGAGAAATACCCATGGAACTTGAACAAGATTATTCTTGCGTAAGGAAGACTTTTAAGTTTTTAATTGGCTTCCTCCGACATTTGTACGGAGGTTTTTTTATGAAAAGAAATATTTTAAAGGTGGTAAAAATCGTCTTGGCGACCATTTTGGCGTTGGCAGTGATTGGTTGGATTGCCTACAACGTTGTGCAAGGGTTTATTGACGGCGATTTTACCCAGCAGTATCAACTTTACCTTTTTGCAGGTTTTGTAATTTTGGCAATTACTTTGGTGGTGGTGGCATTGGTGTCCAAAGACAAAAAGGGCTATTCTGCCAAATCAATTGCCTTTGGGGCGGTGTGCATTGCCTTGTCCTTTGCATTGAGTTACGTCAAATTGTTTCGTATGCCCCAAGGTGGCTCGGTGACGGCAGGTTCCATCGTCTTGTTGTTGCTTTACAGCTGGTATTTTGGTTTGCCCAAAGGACTTGTTTGTTGCTTGATTTACGGCATTTTGCAATCAATACAAGACCCTTGGATTGTGCATCCCATACAATTTATTTTGGACTATCCCCTTGCCTACGTCACCGTTGGTTTCGTTGCATTGTTTACTAACTTCAAAAACAAAAACTTGGGTTTAATTTTGGGCATTTTGACGGTTACTTTGCTCAGATACTTGTGCCACTTTACGTCCGGTTGGGTTTTCTTTGGCGAATACGCACCCGAGGGAGTTGCATCGTGGATTTATTCTCTTGGCTACAGCCTTTACGTCTTGGTAGATTGCGCCGTTGCAGGAGTGTTGACATTTGCCTTGAAAAACGTAAAAGCCGTAGAAAACAGCCTTTTAAAGGCCAGTTTCACCGATTGAAATCAGTTTTGCAACAGCACCCAAAAAAGGGGTTGAAAGGCTTACGCAATCCCCTGTATAAATACAAAAAAGCAAACGCAAAAGGCAAAAAAAATAATATCAAATACAAAAAAGAGCAAATGCAAAAGGAAAGTTCTTTGACGTTTGCTTTTTTTTTATTGTCAAACGTTTGGCCTATTTATACAACAAATAAATTGTTCAAAAAATGTATAATTTTTCAAAAAGGGTATTCACAAAGTTGACAGTTTGTGCTATAATTCCCCTAGGCTGTAAATTTGGGCAGTTCTAGGAGTATGATTTTTATGGAAAGAGTGGCACTTATTGATTTAGGTTCAAACACGGCAAGACTTGTCATCTATGACGTATTAGATGGCGGTTATTTCAATGTGGTTGACGACGAAAGAGAACTTGTAAGGTTGGGCGACATCGACGAAGACGGCAACTTGAAACAAACTCGCATTTTGCAAGCAATCGACACGTTAAAATCTTTCAAAAAGATTTGCTCGGTATATAATGCCGACAAAGTCATTGCCATTGCAACTGCTGCAGTTCGTCGTGCAAAAAATCAAAAAACGTTTTTGAACGACGTTTTCAACGCAACAGGCATAAGATTCAAAGTCATCACAGAAGAAGAAGAACCTCACTACGTTTACCAAGGTGTAATTAACTCTATGGACATCCCTCGTGGACTTATCATGGAATTTGGCGGTGGTTCAACAAAAATAATTTATTACAACAGACGTGTTGTTTTGCGCACCCACATTTTTGATTTTGGTGGCGTAAACTTGATGGAGCAGTTTGGTAAATCGGGAAAATCCAACGAAGATATTGCCGACGACATGGTGCAATACGTCAAGAGTAGGTTGGGCGAAGTGGCTTGGCTCAAAGAACTTGATCCCGACACACAATTCATTGGTGTTGGTGGCAGTTTCAGAAACCTTGCTCGCATTTGCCGAAAGGTCACGCGCTATCCTTTGGATATGATCCACAACTACAAAATGAAGGTGGAAGACTTTGATTACGTTTACAACATGATCAAAGGGCTCGATTTGGAAAAGAAGACAAAAATCAAAGGTTTGTCCTCTACACGTGCAGACATTTTCCCCGGAGCATTGGCAGCAATCAAAGCCATTGTGGAGTATTGCAACTTTGACACAATCACCTCCAGTGGTTCCGGCATAAGAGAAGGCATCATTTTCAACTATGCTTGCCCTCAAACGTTGGAAAAACCCATTTCCGACGTGGTTGGTCACAGCATCTATTCCTATTTGAAAAAATTGAACCTTGACGAAGTTCACGCCGAACAAGTTTACAATTTGTGCGTGCAGTTGTTCAAACAACTTCGTGTTTTGCACAAATTCCCTCGTGCTTACGTCAAAGTTTTGCGTATTGCATCATTGATGAGTGACGTTGGTAAATGTGTCAAATTTTACAACAATCCCAAACACACTGCCTATTTCTTGCTCAACAGCAATCTCTATGGTGCAAGTCACCGTGACATCGTTTTGGCATCATTTATCACGGCAGTTTATGACAAAGAAGAAATCAACTTCAACGATTGGGCAAGCAAGTATTCGGCAGTTTTGTCGGAAGAAGACGTTCAAGCCGTCAAAAAGTTGGCAATGATTCTTCGTTTGGCATTGGCATTTGACAAAAGTCGTGCATCCGTCGTTCCGGAAATCACTTGTGAGGTGTTGGGCGACAGCGTCATTATGAAGACGGAACTTTCCGGTGACGCCATGTTGGAAATTAAAGATGCAGTCAGTTTGTCTTTGGACTTCAAACGCGTATTCAAAAAGAATTTGGAAATTCTATAAAAAACGTCAACAAAAAAAAGACCTTGTTAGACAAGGTCTTTTTTTATGTCTTTTGGTTAGTTCAAAAGTTGTTTTGCGCCTTCAATGGTGGTGTTTTTGCAGTTGTCTGCAAGACGCACCGTCAAATCAAGTTGGTTGTGAAGGTAGTTTTCCAAACCTTCCAACAAGCCTGTGCCACCGCAAATCATCACGCCTTCTTGTTTGATAAGGTTTACAATTTCGTCAGGAGTGGTGTTGATAAGCCCATAAATGAGTTTTACGTAGTAGTTGCAAAATTCAACCACCGTGTCGTAAAGTTCTTTGCTGGAAATGGTAACTTTTTCATTTTCACCCGTTTCAACGTTGCTACCGTAGACTACGCAAGAAGAAGTGTCGTTGGAGTACAAACTTGCACATTTGATTTTCAATTTTTCTGCTTCTTGGAAGGAAAGTTGCAACAAATATTTTTCACGAACACGTTGTCTAATTGCTTGTGTCAACGCTTTGCCACCGTGATATACGGTTGCACCTGCAACAATTTGGTCGGCATATACGACGGCAAAATCGGCACAATCACTGCCCAAATCCATCACGATACCTCTATTTGTGCCAAATTGTCTAAACAATTCCACGCTGTCAGCCAAAGGTGTTTCCAAAAAAGAAACTGATTTTACGCCAATTTGCAACAAAACGTTTTCAATTTGCGTTTTGTCGGAAGTGTTGAGGCCACAAGGAACAACGGCAACAACCTTGGTGTCGGGGAAAAGTTGTGCTTTTTGAGGCATCAACTTTGCAAACATTGCTCTAAACAATTCTTTCGCGCCGTCGGTGTCGGAAATTGTGCCTTCCAAAATGGGGTGGATAAGTTTGACGTTTGCCATGCCACTTGCCACAAGGCGAAGTGCGTGTGTGCCACAACCTTTGATTGTTCCGTCAACGTTGTCTTTTGCCACAACGGAAGGTTCTTTGATGTAAAAATCGGCATGTTTACCTGCCAAACCGCAGTAAGCCGAACCGATTTGCAATGCGACTGTGTATTTTGTCATAACTTTCTCCTATAAATCAAATTGTTTCAAACAAATTGCAATTTTTTCTTGTGGAAGCCCCATCACGTTGGAATAACTACCCTCAATTTTTTCCACGAAGTTGCAGTCTTGAATACCATAAGCACCTGCTTTGTCCAAAGGACTGCCCGTTGCCACGTAGTCATCCACGTCCTTTTTTGAAAGAGTTTTGAAATAAACTTTCGTTTTGTCAAAATCTTCAATCAACTGGCCGTTGCCAACAATGCAAAAAGCAGTGTAAACAAGGTGACTTTTGCCCGAAAGGGACAAAAGCATTTGTCTTGCGTGATTGTCATCTTTGGGTTTGCCCAAAACTTCGTCCTTCAAAACGACGATGGTGTCTGCGCCAATAACGACGTCATTTGGATGCTCACTTGCCACTTGCAAAGCCTTTTGTTTGGCAAAGTAGGTTGCCAAGTCTTTTGGTGCAAGTAAAAGTGCATTTTCTTCAAAGGTGGAAACGACCACTTCAAAGTCGTTGGCAATTTCTTTGAGCAAAGTTTTTCGTCTGGGGGATGCTGATGCAAGAATTAACATAAAAAAATTATATACCACTTTGTAAGTTTTGTAAAGAGCACAAAAAATTTTTGTGCCAAAAGGTTGACATAATTCGCCCAATGTCGGTGATTTTTTGCACTTTTTTACATTTTGGCAGGGTTATAATGGCAAAATAAGGAGGAACTTTTGGCAAGAAAAATAGTTTTGACCAGTGGCAAAGGTGGTGTTGGAAAGACCACCGTTTGCGCAAATTTAGGTATGGCGTTGGCAAACAGAAGTCAGAGGGTGGTTGCCGTTGACCTTGACGTTGGGCTCAACAATTTGGACGTAACGTTGGGTTTGGACAACCGAGTTGTTTTTGATTTGGTTGACGTTTTGGAAAATCGTTGTCGTGTGACACAAGCATTGTTAAAAGTGGAAGTTGCGCCCACCTTTTTTGTTATGCCCAGTTGTCATCAATCGGTAAGGATGTTCACTCCCGACAACGTAAAAAGGATAATAAATCGCCTTGACGAGCAGTTTGATTACGTTTTGATTGATTGCCCAGCC
>JAFQWS010000109.1 GCA_017407305.1 Clostridia bacterium | reverse complement strand
AGCGACCGCTCACAGTTGTCGGTCGCTTTGCTTTTTTGTAATTACTTTTTTGCTCCTGCAACAGGGTGGAACAATGCAAAAGTTTTCATCATGTGCGTTTGCCATACGAACGCCAAATAGAAAGCGCCAATAAAGAAAACAAACATATACACGACAAACATCAAAAGTTGACCTGCGCTCATTGCAAAATATACCAAGGGAAGGGGCAACAACATGATGATTTCGTGAATAAAGTTGGGTGCGGGGTTGAGCCACAAAAGTCTGAAACTGTCTTTGACGTTTTGTGCAAAGGATTGTTTGTAGGTAACTGCAACGGAGCACAAAATGAACAAATAGCAAGCAACGACCAACAAAACCAATGCCATAAGTATTGCCAACGTGATGATCAGCCAAAGTTTAAGGTTGGATTTGAGGCAAAATACCACAATTCCGTAAATGCCACCACCAATGATTGCGCTTGTTGCAAGTGCGTACAAAATGCCACCTTTAAATCCCGATGCAAAAGGTTTGAAAATTTTGATCTTTCCTGTCCAGAAAGAGTCACGAATAATGCCAAAACCACCGGAAAAGATGAGGGATACGCCCAAAAATGCCAACAATCCCCACAACAAACCTTGATCTACGTAGTTGGCTTGAACCGTTTGGAAATGTTCATATACACCTGTCCAAATTCCGTTGCCTGAACCCAACGTATTGTAATAGGGCAATGCGTGCAAAGCGTTGTTGATTTGTACGTAAAAATAGACAACTGCAACTGCCAAAGGTGTCAATGCAAGCAAAAGCAAAAAGTTGGAAAGCATCATTTTGCCCATGCTGTCTCTGTACAAAACTTTGAAAAATTGCCAGCCTGACAAACGGTTGAGACGCTTTGTCAAGTGAGTGCTTCTTTCATTTTCTAATTTGATAAGTTTGTAATCTACCATATCTTGTCTCCAATTTGCTATATTGTAACATACTTTTGAGATATTTCAAACTAAAACGCCCAATATACGTAAAAAACTTTTTCTTTGACATAGAATATTGTGTTATGAAAAGAAAAATCGTTGCAGTAGTCGGATCAACCGGATTGGTGGGCAAAACTTTTTTGAAAATTTCCACCACCTTGCCTTTTGAAATTGTTTGTTTTGGTCGCAATCAAATGAGTATGGACGATTTGTTTGTCGTTCAGCCAGATTATTGTGTATTTTTAACGCCCGAAAACGTTTCCAAACAATATATTCCAAAACTTGCAAAATTGGGGTGTTGTTGCATCGACAACTCCTCTGCCTTTCGTATGCAAAACTTCCCCTTGGTAGTGCCGGAAATAAACGGACACGTCTTGAAAAAGTCGGACAAGATAATTGCCAATCCCAACTGCACCACCATCCAAATTGCTTACGTTTTGAACGCATTGAAGGATTTGGAAATCAAGCGAGTGTTTGCAAGTACCTATCAGGCAGTATCGGGTGGGGGCAAAAATGCCCTTGAAGATTTGTATCGTGGACGAGAAGAAGGCGCAACAATGGGTGTGCCTCACAAAATTGCAAACAACTTTTTTGCCGAAATTGGCAATTTCTTGCCCAATGGAAACACCACAGAAGAGGAAAAAGTCGTTTGCGAATGCAAAAAAATATTGAATATGCCCAAATTGACGGTGGACTGCATGGCAGTTCGTGTACCTGTAAGTCATTGCCACGGAGTAACGCTTGCAATAGATTTTGCCAAAGATTTTTCAATGGATAATGCAAAGGAACTTTTGGCAAGTTGCCCAACCATCATTTTGGACAACTGCCCCATGCCCATTGTTGCAGTGGACACCCCTTACGTATTTGTGGGTAGGCTGAAAAAGAACAAAAAGCGACTGACTTGCTTTGTTGTTGCCGACAATTTGTGGCGAGGAGCAAGTTACAACGCACTGGAAATATTGAAACTGATGGGGAAATTAAATGGTTGAGGGTGTAATTTGTGCTCTTGCAACTCCTTTTTTGAAAGATAAAGTTCATTTTGACAGTTTGGTGCGACTTGTGGAATTTCAAAAAGCCAACGGCGTTGACAACTTTTTGGTGTGTGGAACGACTGGCGAAGCTCCACTTTTGACCGAGAAAGAAAAAGAGGACGTTTTGCGCTGTGTAAAAGATTGTGGTTGCAAAAATGCGGTGCTTGGCATTGAAAGTCCTTCAACTTGGGGTGCGCTGAAACAAATGGAATTGGCATCAAAATACAACGTAAAGTCAGTTTTGGTGGTTGCGCCTTTCTTTTCAAAAGCAACCAAAGAGGGTGTTTTGCAACACTTTTTGACGTTGGCAAACCAAGACTTTGCAACGTATTTGTACAACGTGCCACAAAGAACAGGCTTTGACCTTGAAGTCAACGTTGTAAAAGAGTTGGCAAAGCACAAAAACGTTGTGGGGATTAAAGAATCGGGAAGTATAAAAAACGCGTTGGAATATGCAAGTTGGCAAAACTTTGATCTTTTTTGTGGCGAAGATGCGCTTTTGCCCATTTACAAAAGCATTGGCGCAAAAGGTTGCGTGTCGGCGTTGTGCAACGTCTTTCCACGTTGGACGGTAAATACGTGGCAAAACAAAAATGAAAAACATTGGCAAAAGGCTTGCAAAGTGGCGTTTGGAGAAGTTAATCCCGTTGTGGTAAAACATCTTTTGAAACGTTTGGACGTCTTTATCAGCGACGAGTGTCGCACACCACTTTCCAAAGCAAATTCAACGAGCGTAAAGGCAGTTGACAAATTTTTGAGGGAAATATGAAAGTTGCAGTTTTTGGAGCAAAAGGAAAGGTTGGAACGGTCTTGTGCCAATTGTTGCATCAATTGGGACACGTCGTGGTTAAAATTGACAAAGATGATTCTCTGGAAAGCGATTGCAACGTGGCAATAGATTTTTCCTGCGCACAAGCAACGGAAAAGGTGGTAAATTATTGCAAAAAGTTTAAAACTCCCCTTGTGTGTGGCACAACGGGGCACACGGAAAATCAACTGAAAATGCTTAAAAATTTGAAAAATGACGTAAAAGTTGTTAAAAAAGCCAATTTTAGCATAGGTTTTGGCGAGATGGAAAAGGTTGTTTCTCAAATGAAAAAAGCCTTGCCCAATTGGGACGTTGAAATTGTGGAAACGCACAAAAAAGACAAACTTGACAAACCAAGTGGAAGCTCAAAAGTATTGGCTGACCTTGTGCAACTTGACCAACAAGCAATTCACAGCTTGCGCTTGGGCAACTGCTCGGGGGAACACCAAGTGACCTTTGCTTGTCAATGGGAAAGTTTGACCATCACCCACAAAGTGGACAATCGCATCTCTTTTGCCTTGGGCGCAGTAAAAATTGCCGAAAGTATAGCAAAAAAGTAAAATTTGCACCATTTTTACCAATTATCTTGCCAAAGTCGGCCGTTTGGTATATTATTGTATCACACGCGGACGTGGTGAAATGGCAGACACGTAAGTTTCAGACGCTTATACTGTAAAAGGTGTGCAGGTTCAAGTCCTGTCGTCCGCACCATATGGGCGACTGCGTTTTTATGTCGCAATAAAAAAGAGCAAAAAATCTTGTTTGCTCCTTTTTTATTTCTTCCTTTTTTACTTGTCGCCCATTGCGTTTATACGACAGGAGTATGAAATGACGTGACGTTCGCAAAATAAATTTGCTCACTATTCCGTCGCCTTGCTCCTTGCAAGTCCTGTCGTCCGCACCAAAATTATTCTTCCAAGATATAATAAAAGATGAAGTTAATATTCGGCTTTTATCATAAAAAGTAGTAATAAATAGCAAGTGTTTTTTCTTGTGTGAAATTATAAAGAATTGCGAATTTTTGTATTGTATTGACTCATCATATCTTGCTTGTCAATTGAATAATCTACATTGATTTTATATTTACATTGAACAATTTGATTTTTTAGGTCAATTAAATCTATATCCATATTATTAAACTTTAACACAACATTTAAATTATTATTTTGAGATATTTTTGAATGAGAATATCCATCAATATATATCATGTTTTCCCAAACATCCAACATCGAAAATTCGGTTTGCGTTTTTGCCCAACACAGTGGAATGATATGATGCAATTCAAAACCAATTTGTTTGTTTACAGTATGTTCTTTAAAATATTGCCTTTTCTGAGCCAAAGATCGTTTAAGCTTTATTTCATTTTCAAAGATTCCATTTGCTCCAACTTTAATAACTAAACCATCTTTCAATTTGTCATAATATACGGTTTGCGCCATCAACATAAAAATTTGCTGGGTTTCATTGTGCCAATTATGATAATCTCTTTTATGTGTTTTGTCCCCTAAAAAGTTATTTGGGTTACAATAATTCTTAACAACTTCTACGGCATATCTTTGCTGATATTTGCTCATAGAACGAAATTCTTTTATATACTCTATTAGAGTAGTTTTTGTATAAAAATTTCCATTTAATGTTTTATTTAAATAAGAAAAGAAAAATTGAAATTCAGTCTCAGTAATATAATTGTCTAATTCAACAATATCCAGCAATTCATCCGCTAATCCAAAAGTTAATGTATCTATTGCTCTAGTGTATAACATATTTTGTTGGAAAATATTGCAGGATTTTTGTAAAAACTCCATACCAAACTGGGACAATGATACATATTTTATTTTGCTTCTCATAAAAGCACCTATAGGAACACCTTCGTCATTATATCGATGAATAAATCCCATTCGGTGCATATCAACGAACAAATTTTTGCGAACAGAATCTTGTGTGCAACGACCTAAGATGTCATTAAGTTTATCCACATACATAGCATATATTTTTTCATCTGGTAAATTGTATGGGCGTTTACTTAAGTCAGTAGTTCTTATACGCATTAGATTACTTCCCACTAAATCAAACATAGTTTTGAGCATTATATGTATAACCGAAATATCATATCTATTATGTTGTGATATTTGTATTCCTCGATAATTATCATCAAGTATCCTTTCATATAAAAACTCTAAACATTTTTTTGACGGATCTATATTAAGTAATTTGGATAAACTCATATTTTGCACCGACTCCTCGCGTATTCACAATACTCCAAATTGTTATCGCAAGCAATAAAAAGCCTATTTAGTCTTCTCGCACAATACGATGTGGTGCCTGTTCCACAAAACAAATCTAAAACTAAATCGCCTTCTTTAGTACTAGCTTTAATCATTCTTTCTACCATTTCTTCGGGTTTTGGAGTAGGATGATTTTGTTTAACCGTTTTGCCATTAACTTTATTCTTATGCCTTACAGATGTAAACTCCCACACATCCGTACATAGTCTTCCTGCCTCATTAGGAAACCATCTTTTCCCATTTTTTAATATTCCCGTTTTTTTTGCAGCATTTATTCTGTCGGAAGACATATATGGCGTTCTTATATCATCAGCATTAAAGACAAAGTTTTTTTCACTTTTCGTAAAATACAAAACCGTTTCTT
>JAFQWS010000108.1 GCA_017407305.1 Clostridia bacterium | reverse complement strand
TTTCATTTCAACGACAAGAAAACCTGTTTGAAATGTGGTTGCCGATTGTCGGGGAAAAGCGACTATTGTGGCAACTGCGCCGAACAGGTCTTTTTTGACAGAGCCTTTTCTCCCTTCGTATATGAAGACGGCATACGAAAGGTTATTCACTCACTCAAATTTGGCAATAATGGTGCTGTTGCCGAAGTTTTGGCAAGGCACTTGGCAAACACCTACATTATGAAGGGGCTCAACGTCGATTTGGTATGTTTTTTGCCTATGGATAAAGATGCACTTAAACAACGTGGATATAATCAGTCCCAGTTGCTTTCGCAATATTTTTGTGATATAATCAAGAAAAATTGTTTTAATCTTTTAGAAAAGATTAAAAAAACCGACAGGCAAGAAAAACTTGACTTCAAACACCGCAAAGAAAATTTAACAGGAGCCTTCAAAGTTTTGGACAAAGAGTTGGTCAAGGACAAAAGGATACTCATCATTGACGACGTCAAAACGACAGGCTCCACTCTCAACGAATGCGCTCGCATGCTCAAAAAGAGCAAGGCAAAGGAAGTTTACGCTTTGACGGTTGCATCGGTGGAATTTAAAATAGATTTAGAATAAGGGAGAACACCTTTGAAAGATAATTTTGGATGGGCAAACAATCGTGCCCTTAAAAAACTTGAAAAGATTGCCAATCAAATTGAAGCAATGGAAAGTGTGTATTGTGCAATGGACAACGAAACGTTGCAATCACAAACGGCTTTGTTGAAAGGCAAATTGGCAAACGGCGCTACCTTGGACGATATTTTGGTAGAAGCCTTTGCAGTATGTCGCGAGGCAGCAAAACGCGTACTCAAACAAAGACACTATCACGTGCAGTTGTTGGGTGGCATTGCCTTGCACCAAGGACGCATTTGCCAAATGGCAACAGGCGAAGGCAAAACTTTGACGGAAACTTTGCCTGCCTACTTAAACGTCCTTACAGGAAAGGGTGTGCACATTGTCACAGTCAACCCCTACTTGGCAAGTCGTGACGCCGAGTGGATGGGAAAGGTATTCAAATTTTTAGGTTTGACGGTTGGCGTGGTTTCTTCCACACAAACACCCACCGAAAAAAGAAATGCCTACAACCAAGACGTTACTTACACAACAAACAACGAGTTGGGCTTTGACTATCTTAGAGACAACATGAAGCAATCTTTGGAAGCACGCGTGCAACGTTCTCTCAACTTTGTCATCATTGACGAAGTGGACAGCATTTTGATTGACGAAGCGCGTACTCCTCTGATTATTTCCGATGCTTCAGGCAAGACAAACAGTGGTTATATGCGTGCCAACGCCTTTGCACGAACCCTTCGTGCATCCACCAACGTGGACGTGGAAGGCAATTTGAACCAAGACGAAGAAGAACCCAACGGCGACTACGTGGTGGATTTGAAACATCACTCGGCAACGTTGACTTCTCGTGGTATGGAAAAGGCAGAAAGATTTTATCAAATTTCCAACCTTGCCGGCGACATGGAAAACTTCAATCCCGACGTTGCCGACATCAACCACTACATCAACAATGCACTCAAAGCCAACGCCATTATGAAGCGTGACAAAGACTACATTGTGGAAAAGGGTCAGGTCATCATCGTTGACCAATTTACCGGCAGAAAAATGGAAGGTCGCCGTTACAACGACGGCTTGCACCAAGCCATTGAAGCAAAAGAAAACGTGCGCGTTCAACAAGAGAGTCGCACCGTTGCAACCATTACTTTCCAAAACTTTTTCCGTTTATACAAAAAAATGAGTGGTATGACGGGTACTGCCAAAACGGAAGAAAGAGAATTTAATCAAATTTACAACGTTGACGTTGTTGCAATTCCCACCAATCTTCCTTGTGTTAGGGTGGACCATCCCGACATTATCTATCGCACTCGTGAAGAAAAACTTCAAGCAATCGTTGAACTTGTAAAAGAAACCCATCAAAAGGGGCAACCCATATTGTTGGGTACGGCAACCGTTGAAAAAAGTGAAGAGTTGTCCGACTTGCTTGTAAAAGCAGGTGTCAAACACAACGTTCTCAACGCAAAAAATCACCAACGCGAAGCAGAAATTGTTGCTCAAGCAGGCAGAGTGGGAGCAGTCACCATTGCCACCAACATGGCAGGTCGTGGTACCGACATTTTGTTGGGTGGCAACCCCGAATATTTGGCAAAAAATCAAATGTTGGCGCAAGGTTACACCAGCGAAGACATAGAAATTGCCACCAGTTACGTTGAAGGCGACCAACGTACAACACAACTGCAAAAGACCTTTGGCGACCTTGTTGCAAAATTCAAGGTCGATACCGACAAAGAAAAACAACAAGTGCTCGAAACAGGTGGCTTGTTTGTTATCGGTTCGGAAAAGCACGAATCAAGACGTATTGACAACCAACTTCGTGGTAGAAGTGGCCGTCAAGGGGACAAAGGCATGTCGGTCTTTTTCGTGTCTTGCCAAGACGAAATGATGCGCGTTCACGCCGGTCCCAAGTTGGAAATGATACTCAACTTTGTCAATTTTCCTTATGGCGAGGCAATTCAAAACAAGACCTTGTCCAAAGTTTTGGAAATGGCTCAACAACAATTGGAAGGTTTGCACTTTACGGCAAGAAAAAACGTTTTGCAATTTGACGACGTAAACAACTTGCAAAGACAAACCATCTATGACCAGCGCAATCTCATTTTGTCCAACGAAAGCATTTATGAAAAAATCAAAGGTATGGCATCTACTTACACACGCAAGGCATTGGAATTTGCTTGTGGTGGTGAAGAAGACACGACAAAATGGAACATAGCCAAGGTAAACGCGCTTTTAACAAGATTTTTGCCTTTTGAAAACCCTTTCATTGACGAAAGCAACACTCGTTTTACAGCACGTCAAGTTCACCAAGATTTGACAAAGTATGCCCAGGAGTTGTTGGAACAACGCAAAGCTAACTTTGATGAGGACTTCCCTTTTGACCGTTTGCAAAAATTCTTCTATTTAAGAGCCATCGACAAATATTGGATGGACGAAATTGATGCTTTGGAATCTTTGCGCCGTGGCGTGGGATTGCAAGCAATCGGTCAACACAACCCCATTGACG
>JAFQWS010000107.1 GCA_017407305.1 Clostridia bacterium | reverse complement strand
GCATGGGCAAAACGGTAGAATGGGTGCAAAATGCCACCGAGCGTGACAACTTTTTGTCGGCAGAAGAAGCCAAAAAGTACGGCATAATTGATCAAATTTTCCATACAAGAAAGGGGTAACAATGCAAGATAAGTGTTCATTTTGTGGCAAAGACCAAAAACTAGTTAAAAAATTGATAACTTCTCCATCAGGCGTTTGCATTTGCGACCAATGTGTGGACGTTTGCAACGATTTAATTGAAAAATCCCTTCCAATTACAAAACCTACGTTTTCTTTGCTTTCTCCCAAAGAAATAAAAGAAAAGTTAGATATGTACGTGGTGGGGCAAGAAAATGCAAAAAAGGTGTTGTCGGTGGCAGTTTACAACCACTACAAACGCATACAAGCACAAAATAACAAAGATGACGTTCAGTTGGAAAAAAGCAACATTTTGATGCTTGGACCGACAGGCAGTGGCAAAACTTTACTTGCCAAAACTTTGTCGCAAATTCTAAACGTTCCTTTTGCAGTTGCAGATGCAACCACCTTGACGGAGGCAGGTTACGTTGGCGACGACGTGGAAAACATTTTGTTGAAACTCATACAAAACGCCGATTTTGACGTAGAAAGGGCATCACAAGGCATAATTTACCTTGATGAAGTGGACAAAATTGCCAAACGCAGTCAAAACGCTTCCATTACACGGGACGTTTCGGGCGAAGGGGTGCAACAATCATTGCTGAAAATTTTTGAAGGCACGATTGCTTCCGTTCCTCCACAAGGGGGCAGAAAACACCCTCAAGGGGACAATATCAAAATAGATACCACCAACATTTTGTTTATTTGTGGTGGTGCTTTCGTTGGATTGGATGGTGTCATTGAAAAAAGATTGCACTCAAAAAGCCTTGGATTTGGCAACAATATCGAAGTGAATTCGGACGTGACGGCTCATCAATGTATTCCGCAAGACTTTGTCAATTTTGGGCTTATTCCCGAGTTTGTGGGACGGCTTCCCATCGTTGTCGGGCTTTCTCCTTTGGATGAAGAAGCCTTGATAAAGATACTTACAGAGCCCAAAAACGCACTTGTAAAACAATACGAAAAATTACTCAAAATGGATGGCGTGCAACTTACTTTTCAACCGGATGCACTAAGAGCCGTTGCCAAAAAAACGTTGGAATTGGACACCGGCGCAAGAGGTTTGAGGGCAGTTTTGGAAAAGGTTATGTCCAACCTTATGTATGATGCGCCACAATCTGAAAAACCTGCTTTTGTCAATATTGATGCCAACTGTATTGAAGGCAAAGGCGTTCCGCAACTGGTCAGCAAATGTTAATTTATAAAATAATAGTTGCTAGAAATAAATAAATATATTACAATATACAACACATTAATTTTTACGAGGTACTTACAGTGGCTGAAGTAATAAGAGTCCCCATGTTGGCTTTGCGTGGCAACATTATTTTTCCCCACGTCAAAAGTCAAATTGAAGTAGCAAGAGACGTTTCCAAGACGGCAATTGAACAAGCAATCAAAGACAACAACCTTGTCTTTTTGGTAAGTCAATTGGATGGAGACGTAGAAAGACCCAAAGGACAACAAGATTTTCACCAATATGGTTCATTGGCACAAATCGTGCAAGTGTTCCCCGTTGACAAAGACGTAATGTCTGTCATTGCCAAAACCTTTGCATCGGCAAAGGTGCTTTCCATTGAAATGGATCAAGCAGGTTGTTGGTATGCCCAAGTGGAAACGGTGGAATATCAAATTGAAAACGAAACGGAATGTGCCTTGCTTTACAAAAAAGCAACGGAATTGTTGGAACAATATGCTTCCATGAGCAAGCGCGCAAACAAAGACTTGGTAAAGAAAATCATTGAACAATCTCAAATGGATTATATTACCTTCGTTGATATCATTGGCAACGAAGTGGCTTTGCGTGTCAGCGACAGACAAGACTTGCTTTCTTGCAACAGCGTAGACACTCGCTTGGAAATTTTGTGCAACCTTCTTTTGGCAGAAATTGAAATTGCAAAGGCAGAAAAACGTATCGCCAATCGCGTCAAAAAGCAAGTGGCAGACGGCCAAAAGGAATATTATCTCAAAGAACAAATGCGGGCAATCTCGGCAGAATTGGGCGAAGACGAAAACGAAATTCAAGAGTATATCAAACGAATTGAATCGTGCAAAATGCCCAAAGATACCGAAAAGAAAGCCAAAAAGGAAATCAATCGTCTCAAGAAAATGGCACCCACGTCCCCTGACGCTGCCATTATCAGAAATTACGTAGATTGGCTTTGCGACCTTCCTTGGTACAAAGAAACAAAAGACAACAAAAATTTGAAACGTGCAAAAGAAATTTTGGACGAAGACCACTATGGTTTGGAAAAAATCAAAGAAAGAATTATCGAGTATTTGGCAGTAATGCAACTTACAGGCAAACTCAACGGTCCAATTTTGTGCTTTGTCGGCCCTCCCGGAGTAGGCAAAACAAGTATCGTCCGATCCATTGCGCGTTCACTCAACAGACAATATTTGCGTGTTTCCTTGGGTGGTGTTTCCGACGAATCGGAAATCCGTGGCCATCGCAGAACGTACGTTGGTGCAATTCCCGGAAAAATTGCTTATATGATGAAACAAGCAGGTTGTGTCAACCCCGTTATGTTGTTTGACGAAATTGACAAACTTGGCAAAGACCATCGTGGCGATCCTGCAGCGGCAATGTTGGAAGTTTTGGATCCCGAACAAAACAAAACCTTTACCGACCACTTCTTGGAAGTGCCTTATGACTTGTCAAAAGTTTTGTTTGTTTGCACAGCCAACACAACCGACGATATTCCCGCTCCCTTGTTGGACAGAATGGAAATCATTGAATTGTCTGGCTACACCGAAGAAGAAAAGGTGGAAATTGCACAAAAATTCTTGTTGCCCAAAAACAAAGAAAAACACGGTATTCCCGAAAAAACTTTTGATTTGGACGGACAAACAATTTCCAAAATTATCGAAAGATACACACTTGAATCGGGCGTAAGAAGTTTGGAACGTCAAATCGCAGCAGTTTGCAGAAAAGTTGCTCTCAAACTTGTTTCTGCACCCGACCAAGAAATCAAAGTAAACGTAGATAACTTGAACCAATACCTTGGTGTTGAACAATACGAAAAAGACGACGTCAACGTCGTTGACCAAGTGGGTACTGCAACAGGTCTTGCTTGGACAAGAGTGGGTGGCACAACATTGAACGTTGACGCGGCTTTGTTCCCCGGAAAGGGCGACGTTCAACTTACGGGTATGTTGGGCGACGTAATGAAAGAATCTGCTCGCACAGCCATTTCTTTGGTTCGCAGTTTGGCAACTGAATACGGCGTAGATCCCGACAAATTTGCCAAAACTGACATTCACATCCACGTTCCCGAAGGAGCAATCCCCAAAGACGGCCCCAGTGCAGGTATCACAATGGCAACGGTGGTGCTTTCCAGTTTTGCCAACGTTCCCGTTTCCAGCAAAGTTGCAATGACGGGTGAAATCACCTTGCGTGGCAAAGTTTTGCCCATTGGTGGACTTAAAGAAAAGGCAATGGCAGCCTATCGTCAAGGTGTAAAAACTTTGATTATTCCCAAAGAAAATAAAAAGGACTTGCAAGATATACCAAAAGAAATTGTCGAAAACATCAATTGGGTGTTTGCAGACAACATCAAAACAGTATTTGACAACGCATTAGTAAAATGAAAATTCTATCTTCACAATACTTAAAAGGTGCAGCCAAGTTTGAAGATTGCGTTATGTTTGACATTGACCAAATTGCCGTTTGTGGCAAATCAAACGTAGGCAAAAGCAGTTTTATCAACACTCTTTGTGGCGACGGAAAACTTGCTCGTACAGGAAAACTTCCCGGTCGCACAAGATTGATCAACTATTTCATCGTCAACGACAAAAAGCCCAACAGTTTTGTGTTGTGCGATTTGCCCGGCTATGGCTTCGCAAAAGTTTCCGATGCCGAAAAGGTCAAGTGGAGTGTTTTGATTGAAAAATATTTTGCTTCCAACAGGGCAAAACACATAATGTTTTTGGTGGATATAAGACATTCTCCCACAAAAGAAGACCAACAAATGATGAAATACCTTTACGTCAACAATTGTCCTTTTACCATTGTCGCAACAAAGGCAGACAAGGTTTCCAAAAGTCAGGTTAAAAATCGTTTGCGTTCCATTGCCAACGAATTGGGAGTGGGCATTGACAACATGATGGCATTTTCCTCCTTGACAGGCTTTGGAAAGGAACAATTGCTCAACAAAATTGAACAAATTTTGACGGTAGTACCGCAAGAAATAGACGCTTGAATTTTCAAGCGTCTTTTATTTTGGAACATTTTTTTACTCGTGGCATACAATAAGTACTGAAAAAGGAGTATAAAAGTGGCCACAAACAATTTTGAACGCACCGGACAGTGTCCCGAAAAGGTATGTATTCAAGCAAAAAGAGTATTTGATGCTTGCATAAAACAAATTTCTTTGCAACAAATTGCAATTCGTGTAAGAAACGTTACGCCAACGGATCCTGTTGTGCCGTTGCGCTTTTTGTCGGCAAGAAGTTCTCAAACGACGGGAACACTTAACGACTTGGTGGTGGAACGTCTCAGCGAAAAGAGAAATTATGGCAGAGTGCAAGCCAATTTGACAGTTCCTTTGAACGTTACATATTTGGATGTCAACAACGTCGAAGGGGTTGGTGGTGGAACGTTGGTTTTGCCCATTGACGTGGTGATGTATTTGCCAGAACCTTCCGTCATACCCTATCAAATTGAAGCGACGGTGTCGGCAATCTGTCCAGAGGGAACGTACACGTCAACGGAAGTGGTTGACGGAGAAACGGTATATATTTTCACCATCAACGTTTGCTTGACGGTCATTTTGAAAGTGACAATGGACGTGGAGTTGGTGGTTTCCACCTTTGGCTATGCCCAAATTCCCCCTGCACAAGATTATACACAAGAAGTTTGCTCGGGCTATTTTGAACTGCCCTTGTATCCTCAAAACGGTTGAAAAGAGCAAAATTAAGTCAAAATTGCAACCACAATCCACTTTGGGTTGTGGTTGTTTTTTACAATAGACAACAACCAAAAAGTGTGCTAAACTAAATTTATGAAAGTTTTTGCTATTTCCGACTTGCACCTTTCAACCACGGTAAACAAACCAATGGACGTATTTGGTGGCAGTTGGGACGACTATTTAGAATTGATTATGGAAGATTGGAATGAAAAAGTCGCCGACGACGACGTTGTTTTGTTGTGCGGAGATTTTTCTTGGGCAATGCGCCAAGATGAAGTCAAAAGCGATTTTGAACTGATTTCCAAATTGAAAGGTACAAAAGTAATTCTTCGTGGCAACCACGACTATTGGTGGAACACCTATTCGCAAGTGAAAAGTCTTTTGCCCAATGGTTTTTATGCCTTGCAAAACAACTGTTTGCGTTTTGGCAAATTGCTTTTGTGTGGTACGCGTGGTTGGGTTGTTCCACAAAACACAAAACTTTTGCCCGAAGATGAAAAAATTTACAAAAGAGAATTGGAAAGATTGTCCTTGTCATTGGCAGATATGCAAAAGCAACGAAAGGAAGATGACGTCGTTGTGGCAATGATGCATTTTCCCCCTTTCAACGCAAAATACGAAGCAAGCGAATTTGTAACAAAGTTTGTAGAAAACGACGTAAAAAAAGTGGTGTACGGACATCTTCATGGAAAAGATTGTCGTGCCGAATTGCAAGTAGATAGATATGGCATAACCTTCTATTTGACAAGTTGCGACTTGGCAAAAAACAAACTTGCTCTAATTGCCGAAATTTAATATTTTATTGGTCGAGCCTTTCACGTTGAAAGGCTCTTTTTTATGCAATTTTTCACTTTTTGGGGCAATAATACGCAAAAATGTCAAAATTGAGTGCGCAAAAAAATAATTAAAATTTTGCAAAAATGGCGAATTTTTATGGATTTTTCAGTACGTTTGTTCTAAAAAATACCAAACAGGTTTTTAATAAGTTGTGTTTTTGAAAATTTTTACATTGTTTTGGACTAAAATGGTTAAAAAGGGTTGAAAATGGTTTAAAATTGTGCTAAAATAATTGCACAAAAATAGAAGGAAAGGTGTTTTTCCAAAATGTTACTTTTAGGCACGTCCCAACAAAAGTTGGATGACAAAAACAGAATACGGCTCCCCGCCAAGTTCCGTGAGCAAATGGGCGACAAATACATTTTGACGCAATTTGCCGGTGGTTGTATTGCTGTATACAGTCTTGCCGAAGGTAGCAAACTCATTGACCAAATCGTTTCCGTAGAATCTTTTGATCCTGTCAAAGCAGACATCATTCGCGAATTTACCGAAACGGCAGCAATGGTGGACGGCGATTCCCAAGGAAGATTTATGCTTACCGACGACCTTATTAAATTTGCAAAAATTCAAAAAGATATCGTCATTGTTGGTAGCATTTCCAAAGCAGAAATTTGGAGCTTGGAAGTTTGGGAAGAAAGACATCAAAAAGTCAATCGTACGGCAGTCGGTTTTGACGAAACCTTGAAAAAGTTAAATGAACTTTTGTCATAAACCGGTTATGTTGCAAGAGTGCATTGAGGCACTAGACATCAAAAGCAACGGCATTTACGTAGATTGTACTGCAGGTGGTGGCGGACACAGTCAGCACATTTTACAAAAACTTTCCCCCAACGGATTGTTGATTGACATTGACAAAGATGACGATGCAATTCAAACGGTTAGGGAAAAATTCAAAAACTATTCCAACGTGAAAATTGTCCACAGCGACTTCAAACAATTTGAGACAATTATCCAACAGTTGGGTGTAGAAAAAGTTGACGGTGTTTTGATTGATTTGGGAGTAAGTTCCCATCAACTTGACACAAGGGAAAGAGGTTTTTCCTATATGGCAGATGAAGCGCCTTTGGATATGCGTATGAATCGCCAACAAACTCTTACAGCCTTTGAGGTCGTCAACGAATACTCAAAAGAAGATCTAATTTACATTTTGAGAGAATATGGCGAAGAAAAATTTGCTCCTATGATTGTAAGCAACATTATCAAGGCAAGAGAGCAATCCCCCATCTCCACTTGTGGAGAGTTGGTGCAAATTATCGATCGCTCAATTCCCTTCAAAGCACAAAAACAAGGCAGTCACAACGCAAAGAAAACCTTTCAGGCATTGCGCATTGAGGTAAACGGCGAACTCAATGGATTGAAAGAAGTGTTGCAAACAATCATCAATCACTTAAATCCCGACGGAAGATTGGTGGTGTTGACCTTTCACTCGTTGGAAGATCGAATTGTAAAACATCTTTTCAATTTCAATGCAACTGATTGCATTTGTGACAAATCCGTCCCCATCTGTGTATGTGGACACAAAGCAGAAATCAAATTGGTAAACAAAAAACCAATTGTAGCAACGCAACAAGAACAAAAGGAGAACAGTCGTAGTATTTGTGCAAAACTGCGAGTGGCACAAAAATTGTAAGGCACTAATCGGTAGGTGAACGTTATGACAAACACAAATTACAATTTCGATACCAATAATACAAATAATGTTCTTGCAGAAGAACTTTCTTTGGAAGCAATGCAAGCAAAATTGTTTGGCAACAACAATGTCAGCGAAACTCAAACAACGGTTGAAACAGAACTCAACCCTGACTTGATGCCCAGCCAAAGCACAATGACAATGTCTTTTGTTAGAAATTACAAAGACGAAACCATTGCTCCTGCAAAAGTTGAAATGAACAAAGCAACAAAAATTGCCATTGCATCCTACGTGGCAGTTGTTTGCTTGCTCATTGTCGGTATTGCACTTTGTTCTTTCTTCGTATCTGACACCTACGCAACACTTGCAGTTTCTCAAGGCGAATATGTTTCTCAACAGGAAACGTTGGCACAAGTAGAACAAGCAATTGCATCCTTGACAGATGAACAACTTGTTGAATTGGGCTTGTCCATGGGTTTTGTTCCCATTGATGCAACCAACAGTTATACCTACGATTTGTTGGAAACTAGACCTGAACAAACCTTTCAAATTGAAGGTAACTGGTTTGACAACGTATGTGATTGGATCACAGGCATTTTTGGTTAAAATTTCAAATTTTCATACTTTTTCTAACTAATAAGAAAAGGTCGTCACTCATTGGTGACGACGTTTTTTTTTGCATTTTTTAATAGTATAAACGCATTTTGAAGCCTATATAATATACAAAAAATGGTCATAAGGCGAAAAAATTATGCAAGAAAATTCTTATTACGTCACAAAAAAAAGGATGGTTGCTCTTATGTTGGCAAGTGTGTTTTTGTTTTTTTTGATATTTTGCAGGTTGTTTTATATTCAAATTTTGTGGGGAAAAAATTTGCAAACAAAAGCATCAGACCAATGGACAAGAGATTTGAATTTGTCGGCAATGCGAGGAGATATTGTTGATAAAAACGGAGAAATTTTGGCAACAAGTTGTACGGTATTCAACGTTTATGCAAGACCAAATGCAGTTGTGGACAAAGAAAGTACGGCAAAAGTTTTGGCTGAGGCTTTGAGTTTGGATTATCAATCGGTAGTGCAAAAAGTCAACAAAAAGGGTGTTTCCGAAGTGCTTATTGCAAGAAAAGTTCCAACGTTATTGGCAAACGAACTGAAAGAAAAAGACCTTGATGGCATTTATTTTGCCGAAGAAAGTTTGAGACAGTATCCATTGGGTGACTTTTTAACACAAGTGCTGGGTTACGTGTCGGTAGATGGAGTGGGACAAACGGGTATTGAAGCTTACTATGACAAATATCTGCAAGGCATTGACGGAAGATTGCTTACGCAAACGGACTTGGTGGGCAAAGAATTGGACGGAGTGCAGTATTATTTGCCCAGTCAAAAAGGGTTGACAATTAAGCTTACGGTTGATAGCAAAATTCAAATGATGGTGGAAAACGTTTTGGATTTGGCAATGTACCAATATTCCCCAAAAAAAGCAGAGTGTATTGTCTTGGACGTTACAAATGGTTCTGTTTTGGCAATGAGTTCCAAACCAAGTTTTGATTTGAACAATATTCCTCGTGATGATTTAGAATCTTTGACTGATTATTCAAAAAACGTATTGGTTACCGACATTTACGAACCGGGTTCAACTTTCAAAATTGTCACAGCAGCCGCTTGTTTGGAAGAAAGCCTAAATGGCGGTGGCTTTGACGAAAATTATGTATTTAAAAATAATTCGCGCACTCGTGTGGTGGACGGAACGAAAATCAATTGTTGGTCAACTCACGCCAACGGAAAACATGCCAATCAAAAACTTTCCGATGCGCTCAACAACAGTTGCAACCCAATTTTTACCGATATTGCTCTGAATTTGGGAAAAGAAACCTTTTATCGCTACCTTGAAGCTTTTGGATTTGGTTCAAAGACAAATCTTGATTTTCAAGGAGAGCAAAGTGGCATTTTGATTGACAAAAGTATGGTAAAAAATGCCGACCTTGCTCGTATTGGTTTTGGGCAGTCTGTCACAGTTACCCCTTTGCAACTTTGCATGGCAACGGCATCCAGTGTCAATGGTGGGATTTTATATCAACCCCGTTTGGTGGAGAGCATTGTGGACAACGTTACTGGTGTCACTTTGACAAATCCAGTGGTGGTAAAAAATCGCACCATAAGTGAAGTTACCAGTCAAAAACTTGCAACAATGCTGGAGGGTGTTGTTACAAACGGCAGTGGCAAACAGGCCTACATCGAAGGATACAAAATTGGTGGAAAAACGGGAACGGCTCAAAAATTTGAAAACGGAGCATTGGCGCAAGGCAAGTACGTGTCCTCTTTTATTGGATTTTTTCCTGTCAACAGCCCAAAATATCTTGTTTTGATGTTGGTGGATGAACCAGTTGGACAAAATTACGGTTCGGTTGTTGCCGCACCCTATGCGAAAATGGTTATACAAGGAATTATAGACCTTTACGACGTTGCGCCTGTTGAGTAAAAACATATTATCAATATTTAAAAAATAAAATAACTTGTACGGATTGTACGAGTTATTTTTTTTGTGGGAGAAATTTGTGTATCTAGACCAATTGTTGGCAGGACTTCCCTTTGAAATAAGGGGAAAGGACGTTGAAATAATGTCTTTGGCTTGCAATACTGCGCAAGTAAAACCAAATTGTATGTTTTTTTGTCTGAAAGGAAAGGTGGACGGTCACGATTTTGCACAAAAAGTTGTTTTGGATGGGGCTGTTTGCTTGGTTGTATCACGTTGGTTAGACGTTGATGCAACACAAATTTTGGTGGAAAATCCACGCGCCTTTATGGCGATAGTTGCCAAGAATTTTCACAATTCGGCCTGTGATGCTTTAAAAATTGTTGCAGTCGTTGGTACAAACGGAAAGACCAGTTGTACCTACATTTTGGATTCGATTTTTTCCAATGCAGGGTATTCAACGGGAGTAATTGGTACAAACGGCATTGTGTTCAACGGAGTAAAGTATTCCTCAAATTTAACGACGCCCGATCCTATAGAATTGCATTTTTGGTTGGAAAAAATGTATCTAAGTGGCGTAAAAGTGGTGTTTTTGGAAATGTCTGCACACGCATTGCATTTTGACAAACACTTAGGCTTGACCTTTGCTTGTACCCTTTTTACCAACTTCACACAAGACCATCTGGACTTTTTTGGCTCAATGAAAAAATATGCTAAAGCAAAATTGAAAGTATTCAAAAATTGCACTCAAAATGCAGTTGTCAATAATGACGACGTGCTTACTAAAGAAATTTTGAGAATTTTCCCCAGAGCAGTAACCTATGGCAAAGGTGGAGATTGCACCTTTGACAACGTAAATTTAACTGACAGTGGAACAACTTTTGTTTGGAAAATGTTGGATGACAGCATTGAGCAATCCAGCAAACTTTTTGGCTTGTTTAACGTTTACAACTGCCTTGGTTGCATTGTCGTTGCACGTCTTTTTGGTATCAGTTGTGACCAAGTCAAAAGGGGAATTGAGCAAATTGACGGAATTGCAGGAAGAAATCAAACTTTTGTTTCACCTCAAGGAGTAAAAGTGGTGGTAGATTTTGCACACACGCCCGACGGAGTAGAAAATATTTTGCGTTGTCTAAAAGAAATGACAAAAGGCAAACTTTTCGTTGTTTTTGGTTGTGGTGGCAATCGTGATTGCTACAAAAGACCTTTGATGGGTGCAATTGTTTGCAAATATTGCGATTGGGCAACAATTACCAATGATAATCCTCGTTTTGAGGAACCATTGGCCATTGCAAAAGAGATTGAAAAGGGTATGAACAAAGCCCACGACGTCATTTTGGACAGACCTTTGGCAATTGCCAATGCTCTAAAAAAGGCAAAAATTGGTGACGTCGTCGTCATTTTGGGCAAAGGTGCAGAAAGTTATCAGGAGGTAAAAGGAATCAAACGGCCCTATTCCGACTTGGACACGGTGGCAAGGCTTGTTTACGATTCCAAATTGACGTGACTTACTTAACTAGTTTTTTGACAGCACTTATTTTGGGTTTGTTATTTTGTTGGTTGTTGGTTCCTTTTCTTGCCAAGAAAAAAGCAGGGCAAAGTATATTAAAATACGTTGTGGAACACAAGGCAAAACAAGGCACGCCCACAATGGGTGGAATTGCCTTTTTGCTTGCAATGGTTTTGGCTTTGGCAATTTGTCAACGCAATTGGCAACAGGCAACTTTGACTTGTGTCGTCGTTGTTTTGGCATACGGAATTGTGGGTTTTTTGGATGATTTTATCAAACTCAAATTTAAACAAAACGAGGGTTTGAAGGCATATCAAAAGATAATTTTTCAACTTGCAATTGCTGTTGGTGTGGCAGTTTTTGTCTATCTCAATCCCATCACAAATCAACTGAAAATACCATTTTTGGGCAAAATTGACATCGATTGGTGGATAATTCCCCTTGTGTTGTTTGTCTTTTTGGCTACGACAAACGGTGTCAATTTGACGGACGGGTTGGACGGATTGGCAACGTCAACCACTTTGATTTATATGGTGGCAATGGCAGTTTTGTTGGGTATTGAAAGTGAAAAGTTGCTTTTGGCAGGCGACACTTTTGGTGCAACTTCTACAAGTCAACTTTGCGCCTTTTGTTGCACAGGAGTGGGTGGATTGTTGGCTTTTTTGCCCTTTAACGTAAATCCTGCAAAGGTTTTTATGGGGGACGTTGGTTCCCTTGCTTTGGGGGCAATGGTGGCATCAATTTCCACCTTTTCTGGGTACACCTTGTATATTCCAATTTTGGGAATTATGTACGTAATTTCCTGTTTTTCCGTCATTTTGCAAGTTTTTTACTTCAAATTGACAAAAGGAAAACGCATATTTTTGATGGCTCCTTATCATCATCATTTGCAACAAAAGGGGCTGAGTGAAACAAGAATTGCAACAATTTATTGCTTGATTACAACTACGATGTTCGTGCTGTTACTTTTGGAGGTGGTGTTGTGAAAATTTTGATTTTAGGCAACGGCAAAACGGGGCAATCCCTCAAAAAATGGTTTGAAAAACAAGACTGTGAAGTAAAGATATTTGATGACGACCAGTCCATCAGTCAACTCAATTTTGTCCAAGCAGTTGAATTTGGTGCAGACCGAGTGGTGCTTTCTCCATCTTTCAAAAAAAGTCATCCGTTGGTGCAAAAATTGAAAAGCACGACAACGGTACTTTCTCAACTTGATATGTTTGGCAGTTTACCAATGATGTCGGTAACAGGTACCAACGGCAAAACGACGGTTGTTACCTTGTGCCAATACATACTTTCACAAACGGACAAAAAGACTTTTGCAGTTGGCAATTGTGGTTTGCCCATAACTAGCGTTTTGGAGGAACGTTTTGATTGGCTAATTTGCGAAACGTCCTCTTTTATGTTGGAACAATGTTTTTTGCCTTTTGCACCCAATATTTCCGTTTTGACAAATTTTGATCAAGACCACTTGGATTTTCATGGCTCAATGGGACAATATGCCTTGGCAAAGTGTCAAAATTTTTTGCATCAAAAAACACAAATTGCCATTTTCAATGGCGATGATGCCTATTTTGACTATTTTTCCAAACAATGCAAGTGCAAAAAACTTGTTGTATCCCTCAAAAAAAATTCCAATTGTTGTTTGGACGGAAAGGTTGTTTGTTTTGATTTTGAAAACGTAAGACAAACAGCCATTTGTCATTGGTTTGACCTTTTGGGAAAACACGACCAAACAAACTACTTGCTTGCCTTTTCCGTGTGCGTACTTTTGGGAGTGCCATTGGAAGATTGCATAAAATATGCCAAAGGTTATACAAAGCCCGACCATCGCATCAAAAAAGTGGCAACCATAGACAACGTCACTTTTATCAATGACAGCAAGGCAACCAACGTTCACGCAACACAAACGGCATTGAAATCGATGAGTGGCAAGGTGTTTTTGATTGTGGGTGGAAGTGACAAAGGAGAAGATTTTTCACGATTGTTTTCTCACACAAAAAACGTGGTGTTTTGTGCAATTGGTCAAACTGCCCAAAAAATTGCAGAGGCAGGAAAAAAATATCAAAAAGAAGTCATTATTTGTCAAACGTTGGAGCAGGCAGTAAAGCTTGGGTGGTCGGTTCTCAACAGCTTTGGTGGTGGGACTGTTTTGCTTTCCCCTGCGTGTGCAAGTTTTGATATGTTCAACAGTTACGTCCAAAGAGGAGAAGAATTTGAAAAAATTTGCAAAAATATCTCAAATTGACGACAATTTGTTGTTTTTTGTGACAATCGCTCTTGTTTTGATTGGTTTATTGTTTGTTTATTCGGCAAGTTGCTACACCGCCGAGTTGGAAACAGGAAACAAATTTTATTATTTAATCAAGCAGTCCACAGGGGCTTTGTTGGGAATTGTTGCAATGGTTACCGCAAGCCTTTTTGACGTGAATATTTTGAAAAAATTTCATTTGCCTTTGGCGATTTTGAGCGCTTTGTTGCTTGGTTTGGTGTTTATTCCGGGCGTTGGCATCAGCAAATACGGCGCAACTCGTTGGATTGGCTTTGGTGGTTTTTCCTTTCAGCCGTCGGAAATTTGCAAGTTTGCACTGGTTTTGGTGGGGGCGCACTCTCTAACACAAGAAAACGCAAAACCATTTTTCAAATACGCCAAGGTGCTTTTGTTTGGATTGACTTATTGCGTTTTGATTATTCTAGAACCCAACATGTCGGTCACCGTTTGCGTTGGCTTGTTGATGGTGGCATTGCTGTTTTTGGGTGGGATGAAAATTAAGACTTTTTTGTTGATTTTGTTGCCATTTGTGGTTGTTTTGCCTTTGATGATTGTCCTTGAACCTTATCGAATGCTACGACTTATGGCTTTTTTAGATCCTTGGGCATCTCCCAAAAACGAAGGTTATCAACTTATTCAGTCTTTGTACGCGTTGGGAAGTGGTGGATTGTTTGGCGTTGGAATTTTCCAAGGCAGACAAAAATATCGTTTTTTACCTTTTGCAGAAAGCGACTTCGTTTTTTCCGTTATCGGTGAAGAAACTGGACTTCTTGGGTGCTTGACGCTGTTTTTGCTGTTTGGTTTGTACGTTTATTGCGGAGTGAAAATTGCTCTCAACGCAAAAGATAAGTTTTCTTGCATTTTGGCAGGAGGCATTACTAGTGTTGTGGCAATTCAATCGCTGATAAATTTTGCCGTTGTCACAGGCAGTATTCCCCCTACGGGATTGCCTTTGCCATTTATCAGTTATGGTGGCACCTCGTTGGTGGTGTTTATGACGGCAACAGGTGTTTTGTTGTCCATTTCACGTGCAAACAAAAAGCAAGGTTTTGGCATATCCTAATTGGAGGGGGTGGCTTTATGTATTACCAAATAAATGGTGGCAAAAAATTGTTTGGCGAAGTGACCATTGGTGGTGCAAAGAATTGCTTGTTGCCCTTGTTGGCTGTTTCCACTGCAATTGGTGGCAAAGTGGTTTTGCACGATTGTCCACCAATGATGGACGTGTTAAATATGGTTGCTTTGCTCAAAAAACTTGGTGCAAAGGTATGTTATCAAGACAACGTGGCAACTATTGATGCCAAAGACCTTGCCTATTTCAAAGTTGACCGTCAACTTGGTGGAAAATTGCGTGGATCTGTTCTGTTTTTGGGAGCATTGTTGGGGCGATTTAAACGTGCAACAGTTCCAATTCGTGGAGGTTGTGCAATTGGAAAACGTCCCATTGATATACATATTTCTGCATTCAAAAAGTTGGGTGTAGAGGTGGAAGAAGGAGATTTTGAAGTTGTTTGCAATGCCGAAAACGCCAAAGGTGGCAACGTTTGTTTGCCATATCCAAGTGTTGGAGCAACGGAAAATCTTTTGTCCTTTGCCGTCTTGACAAAAGGTCGTACCATATTGGAAAATGTTGCAATTGAGCCGGAAGTGATTGCTTTGGAACGATTTTTGGTGCAAGCAGGAGCAAAAATTCAAGGAATTGGCACAAACAAATTGATTGTGGACGGAGTTAAAACATTAAATTCCGTTGAGTTTCGTCCCATCCCCGACAGAATAGAAACGGCAACCTATATGGTGGCTTGTTGCATGGCGCAGGGCAAAATCACTTTGCACAACGTATGTCCTCAACACGTTGAGTGCTTGACAAAAATTTTAAAGGGTGCAACTGTTGACTTTTGTAAAAACAATTTGTCTTTAGAGTGCCACCAAAAAATAAAAGGTTTTCAAGTTGAAACTGCTCCCTATCCGAGATTTGCCACCGACATGCAGTCGTTGGCATTATCCTTGTCAACTGTTGCCAAAGGGCAGTCCAAAGTGGTGGAAAAAGTGTTTGAAAATCGGTTCTTCAATTGTGGCGAATTGGCAAAAATGGGAGCAAAAATAACACTTTCGGGCGATTTTGCCACAATTTTGGGTGTTGATAGGTTGCAAGGCGCAACCGTCAAATGCAAAGATTTACGCTCGGGAGCAGGACTTGTTTTGGCGGGGCTAAACGCAGTCGGAACAACCAAAGTTTTGGACGTTTTTCACGTTGAACGAGGTTACTGCAATTTGGTAAAGAATCTAAATTTGTTGGGTGGAGAAATAGTAGAAATAGATGACTAAACGAAAGGTCGCAACGCTTGTTGCGACCTCAATTTTTTGGCATAATTTTTCCAAATTTTACTTCTGTTTAGTGGTCTATATATTGACTTAATAGTTAGTTTAGTATATAATAAAGCATATTTAATTTACTTTGGATTATTATGAAAAATAAAAAGTTATTGATTGTTTGTATAGTGGTGGCTACGTTGGTGGCAGTGGTGATTTTGATGTCAGCATTGACGTCTTTGTCTCAATGCGCCGTTTTGTTGTATGACGAATCGGGTGTACAAATTGCCGGCAACCAATCCTTGCCCACTTCGGAAGAAATTTTGGAAAAATACAAAGGACGCAACGTCGTATTTTTGGACAAAGAAGAAGTTTTGTC
>JAFQWS010000106.1 GCA_017407305.1 Clostridia bacterium | reverse complement strand
GTCTACCGGAACTGTTGATTGTTTCGGATTTAACTGCGCATCTGATTGTGATGGTGTGTTCGCCACCAACTGTAGGTGTACCGGAGATTGTGCCTGTTGCTGCATCAAAGCTCAAACCTGCGGGCAAGCTGCCACGTACGGAAAGTGTAACTTCTGTTACGTTGCCTGCTACTGTCCAAGCGTTTTGAGATACGACACCGGAGTAAGGTGTGCCAACTGTTGCTGTTGCTGCGCCTGTGTAGGAGAAAGGAGATGCAACGACAAGGTTGACTGTACCGGAAATGGTTACCCAACTGTCGAGAACTGCTGTAACTCTTACGCTGAAGGAGCCTGCTTCTCTAGGTGTGCCGGAAAATACGCCTGTGGAGCTGAGGGAAACACCTTCGGGCAATGTGGAGGTTGTGCTGACTGCCAAATCTGCTGTATCAAATTCTGCAACTGCTGCGTTTGCTGCAACATATTGTGTCAAGTTGATTGTGCCACCAAGGCTGAGATCATAACCGTTACGTACTGTGTTGCTGTTTGCAGATGTGAACAATACGTTCTTTGCTGCTTGACGGATTACGTAGTATTGTGTAGGTTGTTCTACTTCGTTGTAGATAACGTCACCTTTGCCACCACGCAAAGATGCATCCCACGTACCACGTGCTCTTGCGTTGGATCTAACGTCGCCCAAAGGGATGTCGTTACCTGCACGAGCCATCAATTCTGTGTTCATGTTGTTGGAACCGAGTGAACCGGACCAGTAGTCTGTTACAACGTGACCTTGGAAGCCCCATTCGTCACGAAGGATTTCTGTAAGCAATGCATAGTTGTTGCATGCTGCGATTGCGCCAATGCGGTTGAAGGAGGACATGACTGCCATTGCGCCACCTTTCTTGACTGCATATTCGAAGTTTCTCATGTAAATTTCACGAGCTGCTTGTTCTGTGCACCATGTTGCAAGGCCTGTTCTGTCTGTTTCTTGGTCATTGATTGCAAAGTGTTTGATGTATGCATACAAACCTTTGGATTGGCAACCTTTTACGACTGCTGCTGCGATCAAGCCGCCGTGTACGCCGTCTTGAGAGTAGTATTCGAAGTTTCTGCCGGAGAATGCGGAACGGTGAATGTTCATTGCGGGAGCATACCAACCTTGGCAGTCGAACAACAAACCTTCGTTACCAACGATGACACCTTGTGCGTATGCAAGGTCAACGTTCCATGTAGATGCGATGTTTGTTTCGCAAACCCACATGAGTGTGCCACTTTGTGCTGCTTTCAATTGTGCAGGACCGTCTTGGTCACGTGCTTGGATTTTGCCGATTGCGTCGACACGTGCTGTTTTGTAGGAGCCGGTCATTGCAAGGTCAAGCAATTCTGTGTATGTAAGTTGGTTGAGCAACAAATCCCAATCTGCATGGTTTTTGTCTTTACCAATCATATCAGCAAGCGTCAATGTGATTGTTCTGCCTTGTGCAGATGCTGCTTGTGTCCAGTTTGCAGGGATGTCTGCAACTGTTTTGTACCATTTGTCTTCTGTTTCATCATCACCGAGGTTGAAGCCGTAACGAAGTGCTTTGTAGATGTCACTTGTAACTGCAAGTGTAAGTTCTGCTTCTGTAGGTGCAACGGGGAATGTGCCTTCGAAGTCTGCACGGCTCATTTCTCTCATTGTGCCGTTGAGTGTTGTGTATTTGCCAACGAATTTAGGACTGCTGTCGTTGCCTGTTGCTTCGTCTGTTGCATATTGGAAACCTGTTGCAACTGTGTAGCTGATTGTGTCAACGGATTCGTGGGAGTTTTTGGATGCGTGAATGGTGTATTCACCTGCTTCAAGTTCATAACCTTTGAAGCTGTTGTTGTTCTTGTCAACGTCGTCGTAGGAAGCCATATCTTTTACGTCAAATGTAACTGTGACTTCTTCAGATGCACCGGGTGCCAAGAGACTTGTTTTTGCAAAACCGACCAATGCAACGTGGGATTTTTCAATGCCACCTGCTGTGTAAGGTGCTTGGACGTAGATTTCTACAACGTCTTTGCCTGCAACGTCGCCTGTGTTTGTAACGTCGACAACGATGTTTACTTTGCCGTCTTTTTCAAGAGCTGCTGTGGATTTTGCTTCGTCAATTTCCCATGCAAACGTTGTGTAGGACAAGCCGTAACCGAAAGGATATACGACGTGTTCATCATACCAACCTGCTGCTTCGTATTGTGCACGTGTTTCGTAGTATTTGTAACCAAGATAGATGCCTTCTTCGTATTCGAGTGTAGGGCTGACGTTGTTCATTGCTTCGTTTGCTTCTGTGTTGGGATCGTCAACAGAGAAGTATCTGTGGCTGGAATCTACGTGGCTGTTGTCACCGAAGTTTTGCCATGTGGGATCTTGTGAGTGGTCTGCTGTCCAGATGTCGACTGTTCTACCGGAAGGGTTGATTTTACCTGTCAAAACGTCGCCAACAACTGCTGCGCCGTTGTAACCGATTTGACCAATCCAAAGGATTGCGTCGATATCTGCGTCTTCTTCAAGTTTGCCAAGTTCCATAACGTTTGCACTGTTGATCAATACGATAACGTTTTCGAAGTTTGCTTGAACGTGGTCGAGCAATGCTTCTTCGGAAGGAGCAAGTTCAAGGTAGTGTCTGTCTTCTGCTGTACCTTCAACGTTTTCTCTTGCAAGGTCTGCACCTTCACCACCGGAACGGGAGAATACTACGATTGCTGCATCATCGTATGCACCGTATGTTGCAACAATGGAAGGGCCATATGCAGAAACGGGTGTTTCGGAAATGGACCAAGAACCACCGGACATACCTGCTGCGTCACCAAAACCACCGGAACGGCTGTTGTCTGCGTAGAAAGCAACCAATTTGGGGTTGATTTCAATACCGGATTCTGCAAGACCGGATTCAAGGTCAAAACCACCGGAACCGCCACCGGAGCCTGTGCCACCGTATGTCAATTGTGCAGTTTGTTTACCAAACAAGGAAACTTTTTCCATTGCCAAGGGCAAAAGACCATTATTCTTCATCAAAATAAAGGATTCGCCAGCAATTTCCAAGTTTGTTTCTTCTGCTGCTTCTCTAAGTTGCTCTTGAGAGGAGTAATCTGCATAATATTTGCCGTCGTATCCTTCCATACGTTCGTTTGCAGAAATTACTTCAATGCAAAGAGCCATGTTGACGGAGAGAACGAGTGCCAAGACAACTGCCAAAGCAACAAGTTTCAAGCCAACTTTGTTGAATTTAGAAAAATTCATTTTTGTAACCTCCATAAAATTTTGTAATAATAAATCGGTTTTTTACCGACGTTATTCCTAATTAAAATTGATTGTAAAGTGGAAAAATTGCACAAAAAGGATATAGTTCGCCCAACCATCCTTCTTTACTGCCCTATTGTAATATATCGCAAAGAAAAAGCCAAGTTTTTTACACCCATTGTTTTATTTTGTTCGTAAATTGCAATATTTTGTTTTTGTTCATTTTTGAATTTGCCTTTTACCGACAAAAAAAATAGACACAAAACACTTTTTTGCTTATCAACCACATTTTTTGTTTATGGTTCGAAAATTTTCATCCTTATTTTTTTTGTTTGCGATTTAAAAAATCTTCACAATAAAGCAACGACAACCTCAACTTGGTTGAGGTTGCCGTTGCTTTCATTTTGTATTAGTGCAAAAACAATTTTAGCGTTTCTGCAATCTTTTGGCTGTTTATAATTGCTCCTTCCGTCGTAAGGTGCACGGTGTTGTCGTAAAGATATTCGTACGGGTACAAATAATTTTGCCAATTGCCTAAGACTAGGGCCACACCTGAAAGGTTGTTTGCAAGTTGATTGTAAAATCCATTTACCTCTTCTTCTGTGTTTTCAAAGCCATATTCGTATATTGCTGGAGGGCCCCAAAATACCATTACTCCTTTGGATACGAAATGTTGCAAAAAGTATGGACGCCATACGTAAAGATCCAAATCCCTTATCGGATAGTTGATGGCAGAGTGAATTGCTCCAATAGAATTGTGAATTTGAGCCCGTGTGAAATAATAGTCAAGTTGGTCTTCGCCTTTGTCAGTTTTCACAAAGTCCAAATAGGTCAAATACTTTCCTTGTTGACGGAAAACTGCCCTAGGTGTGAAAGTGTAACCATCACCACCAAGTTGCATTGCTCTAAACCCATCAAATACACCTGCATAGTATCTTATATCAACGTTGCGCCACGCATCGTAGAAAGCTTCGGTAATATACCACGTTACACTGTTTACACGATTGCCCAACAAAGAAGCGTGCCACTCGGGAGCAAAGTACAAAACGTCGCCCTCTTTGAGATATGGAGCAAACATTTGCATTGCAAATCGTCCGGATACGTTGCCGTTTTGGGCGCAGTTTACTATATTATATAGTCCGTCCAAACCTTGATCCAACGTTGCGCCGTCTATATTGTGATACAAACCACTGCTTCCATAGAACATCATTGAAGGTTTGTCGCTGTGATTTTTGAGATAGAACAGCCTTTCTACACGTCTGACCAAACTGCCCAACAAATTGTCGGTGTAATAAGGTTGCCACGTTGCAATCATTCTTAAATTGGCAAGATTGTCACACTGCACAAAACTTGCATTGGCAATTTGCAATACGCTGTCGCACATATATATTGTCGCAAGGGAAGAACATTTGGAAAACGCTCCGTTCTCCACCACTTCTACGTTTTGAGTGACAACCACCGTTTGAAGAGTTTCGTTGTCAACTACAAAGCCTTCTTTCAAACACATTACGGGCAAGCCGTTGATTTGGGTAGGAATTACCAACGTTTGATCGTCACCGGTGTATTTGGTGAGAGCAACACCTAAAAGGTTGCCTTCCTCGACGTAATCTTCCGTTTCAAACTTGCTTGTTTCTGTTTCTCTAGCCCAAATGACGTACAAATCTACGTTGTTGTCGTCAACAAGTATTCGACTGCCCAAAGAAATGGCTGTTCCCGTTCCGTCGGGTTGAGTGTTGTATTCCAAAGGAACGTAGCCTTGACGTTGGAAGGTTTTGAAACACCACTCGCCAAGTGTCGCAGAATACCAATAGACGTCTTTTGTAAATGCCGTGGAAACACTGTTGTCTTGAGAGTTTATCACAACACCACCATTGGCGTGGTAGGTTGCAATTTGAACGTCTCCTTTGTCTAAGAACTCTTGACTTGCTTTGGCAAAAATAGGTCTTAGCATCAATTGGTCGCCAACTTGAGCAACGTCCAATTGCAAGTTGTTTGCATAGGAATAAATTTCCCATTGTTCTTCGTCCACAGCATATTCCCAACCTGCAAAGACGTACCCATCACTAGGAAAAGCAGAATAGCACAAACTTTGCGCCGTCAACACCCTTTGCGTTGTACCATGGGTGTAGGGGACTTGTTGACTTTGTCCCAAAACGGCTTGCACTTCAAGTTGCATACTCTCTTTTACACTGGAAATAATCAAAAGGTTGTTGAAACTGTCAAATACTGCGCCACCATTGTTGGTTGCATAGTGATAGTCTTGGTCAAACTGCAATTGGAAAGATACTCTTTCGCCATAAAATACTGTTTTTTGGCTTTCGCCCACAACGGAAAAGCCTTGTCCTTGCATAACGGACACCACCACTTGGCGTCTTACGTCAAGTGTGAGCAAAAGGTCTTTTGTGACGTTGGAAATTGTCAAGGTGTTGCTGTTGCTGTCAAAAATTGCATTTTTGTCGTTGCCCACGTAAACGTAACTTGGAGCAAATTGCAATTGGAAAGTAACCGATTGATTTTCTTCCACCGTTTGACTGGTTTGGTCAACGGTAAAGCCTTCGCCCTCTGCAACCACCACCGTGAAAAAGCCTTGTCTTAAATTCAACGTTACGTCTTGCGAACTGGTGACGTTTTGCAACATGATGATGCCTGTCGTCATGTCGTAGATGGCGTTGGCATCATTACCCAAATACCCAAAACGAGAATCTATTTCAATTTGGAAAGAAACGTCTTGGCCATATTGAACGACTTTGGAGGACTCTCCCACAATGGTAAAGCCTTCTTGTTGCACGATGGAAACGTTGAGGGTGGGATTGGTAGAAATTAATTTCGTCGAAACGTTGATTGTCGTGTTTTGACGCACTTGTTTCAACGTCAATTTGCCGTTTTGGTAGATTGCTCCTTGGTCGTTGGAAAAGTAGGTGTAGCCCGACTGAATATCTAATTCAAAAGTTGCATCGTCACCACTGTTAACTTGAAAACTATATTGTTGGGCTGTGAAGTTGCTACCTACAAGTACGACTTGATAGGTTTTTCTTTGCAACGTCAAATTGATTTGGGTATTTTTAGTTACGTTTTTCAAAGTTAACGTTCCATTTTCAGCATCATAAATTGCGCCTTGATCGTTGGAAACGTAACGATAGTCTTGACTGATGGAAAGGTTGAAAACGGCATCGCCTCTTTTGGCAACGGAAATTTGTTGCAATCCAGCAAGTTCCACGCCTTCGCAAAGGTTCAACGTCACTTCAAAATCGGTGTATTGAGTTTGAACGGAAACCAAAAGGTCGCTGGTTACGTTTGCCACTTTTATCAATCCGTTTTGGAAGGTGCAACCTTGCACGTTGGCACTTACAAAATCATAACCGTGCAAAAAATCCACGTCAAATGATGCCGTTTGGCCGTGTCCTACCAAAATGGTGGGCTGTTGTTCCCCTTCAAAAACCATGCCTTGAGTAGGATTTAACGTGACGGAATACATTTTGAGTGCCGTTTGAACGACTATTGCTGTGTTGACTTTGACGTCTTCCACTTTCAATTTTCCAGTGGTTTCGTCATAGGTCGCACCGTGATTGTTTCCCACGTAATAGTAGCCCTCGTCAATTAAAAGGTCAAAAAGGACAGTAGAGCCTTGCTCCACCATCCTAATTGCATTGGTAATTGTGCAATGTTCTCCTTGTACTGCAATGGACACCATTTTGGGTGTGCCACTGCAAGCGCACAAACAAAACACCAAACAACTTAAAAGCAAAATCAAAATAGGAAGTTTTGATTTTATTCTTTCATTTTTCATAATTTTCTCGTGATTAATTCAAAACGCTTAACAATTCGTTTGCTACCTTTTGAGAGTTTATTCTTGCTCCATTTGTGGTTAAGTGAGCAGGATTGTCGTGTAAATATTCAAATGGATACAAATGTTCTTGCAAAGAACCCAGCATAGGCATTTGCAATTGGTTTGCCAAGTTGGACGAAAAAGCAGATAAATCCATCAACGAGCAGGTAAATCCATTGTCGTACAAACTGGCATAAGCATAATACATTTTGATGTTTTTGGAATACAAATCTTCTGTGTAAACACGATTGATAACTTCTACCATAGACAAAATTTCTTCCAAAGGAAGATTTGCCGTCAACGCTGACGATTGTATCAAAATGTTGTTGGCTGTGTAATTTCTTGTGAAATATTGGTTCAACGTAGAATTGTAATCGGAATAACTTGCTTTTTCTCCACCAATATACATGGGATATCTTCCCACAAAAGCAAACTCTGGTTGACCCACTTGCATTCCTCTAAATGCCGAAAATACTTTTGTGTAGTTTCTTATGTCTATGGAACGCCACGCATCATAATAACTTTCCGTAATCAACCAAGAAACCATCTTCAACTCGTTAGTGTGGATGTTGATTTGATATTCGGGAGCATAGTAAACGATAGTGTTGGAATCCATAAATTTGGAATAAAAATCCAATTGGAATGCGCCCGATGCGTTTACGTTTTGTCCGCCATTTACAATGTTGTATCTGTTTTGCAATGCGTTGTCTATCGTTTCACCATCTATACTGTGGAACATGCCACTTCCACCCAAGAAGAATATCGTTCCTTGGCGAGTGTTGTGACTTTGAAGATAGAACAATTTTTCCACACGTCTAACGATGCTTCCCAACAAATGGTCTGCATAAATAGGAGGTAAAACTGCAATCATTCTTAAATTGCTGAAATTGGGGCAGTTTACAAAGGACTCGTCATAAATGTACTGCAAAGAGTCGCTTAGATAAAACGTGCTGAGTTGCAAACAATCCACAACGGCGTTTGCTTCAAAGGTTTTTAAATTGTAGGAAACGACCAATCTTTCCATTGGACGATTTACAAAGGTGTTGGCTTCAACTTTGACAACAGGCACGCCATCAATTTGGTTGGGAACAACAACCATTTGATGTTCTCCCGTGTAGTTGCTCAAAGCATAACCAACAAAGTTGTTTCCTTCCATTACGTCACCAATGGTGAAGTAAGAAGAAGGAGTTTCTTCCACCCAAATTGCGTACAAATCTACGTGTTGAGAATCGTTAAGCACTCTGCTTCCCAAAGAAATTGCTTCGCCTGTGCCGTCGGGCTGGGTGTTGTATTCCAAAATTGCAAAACCATCGCGATAGAACGTCTTAAAGAACCACTCGCCAAGTGTTGCCGAATACAAATAGATACCTCTTTCAAAAGTATAAGTGATACTTTCATCAGGCGAATTGTACAATGCACCACCATTGGCGTGAATTGTTATCGTTTGAACGTCTCCCTCTTGTTGGAACTGCTGAGTAGGTCTAACAAAAATAGGTATCAACGTCAAATATGAGCCATGTGCATCCTTTGAGATGGAAAAATTGTTTTGATAGGCAAAAATTTCCCAAGTTTCGTCGTCAGTTTGACTTTGCCATCCTGCAAAAACGCAATCAGAATTGGGAACTGCCGAATATTTGGCTGAAATGGAATCTTGTTGGAGAGTGACGTAGCCAAAATCATAAACAAACGTTTGAACTCGGCTGTCGTATACGTTAACAAAAATGTTGACGTCGCCAGTTACGTTTGAGAAAACAAGTTCGCCACTTTGCGCATTGAAAATTGCACCCACGTTGTTGTTGGCATATACAAAATTCTCTTCAATTTCCAAATAAAAACGTACCGTTTCGCCACGCTCAACGATAAAAGATTTTTCGCCTTGCACCGCGTATCCGTTTCCGTCGGAAATGGTGACCACAAACAATCTTTCCAAAATCAAAGAAAGATTGAGGTCTTCCGTTACGTTGTGAACGGTGATAGTTCCCGCTTGTTGGTCATACGTTGCACCCAAATTGTTGCCAACGTATTTGTAAAGGTTTTTGACGTTCACTCCAAAAGTAACGCTGTCTCCCGTTTGGCAACTTTTTACACGTTCTCCGCTGATTGTGTAGGCGTCACTTTCTGCCAACGTCACTTGGCAAACGTCTTGTCTTAAATAAATTTCAATATCTTGTGAACTTTCGACGTTGTTTAACGTCAAAAGTCCTGTGCTGGCATCAAACTCAGCATTGGCGCTGTTGCCTAAATAGGTGTATCTTTCGTCAATTTCCAAAGTGAAAGTGGCTGTTGCACCAAATTCCACTTGACGCACAACGTTTTGCGTTGTTAAGCCATCTCTAACTATGATGGACACTGTCAACTCGGGTTGAGAGGAAATTTCCTCTGCATCCACTTGCACTGTGAGATTTTGACGAACTTGATGTACCGTCAACACTCCGTTGGAGTAGGTTGCACCTTTATTGTTGCCAACGTAGGTATAGCCTTCTCTCAATTCAATTTCAAAAGATACCGACTCGCCACTGTTGACAATCTTGCTTTCTTGGTCAACGTCAAAATGATTGCCTGCAATTTCAACAACATAGGTTTTTTGTTCAACTTCCACGTTGATGACCGTTTGTTGCGTCACGTTTGTCAACGTCAACGTGCCCGTTTGCGCATCATAAACTGCATTTTTGTCATTGCCAACGTAACGATGATCTTGGTCAATTTGCAAATAAAAAACTGCACTTTCACCGTGGGCAACGTCCAAAGACGTCACACCATTGACGCTTGTTGCACCTTGAGGCAACACAATGTTGACGGGAAAAACGTTTTGACGCGTTTGCACGGCAACCATCAAATTTTCCGTAACGTTGGAAATTGTCAAATATCCATCTTGATAGTGATAATTTTCCACGTTGCAAGAAACCAAATCGTGACCTTCTTCGAATTGCACTTGGAAAGTAACACTTTGTCCATAAAACACCGAAATGGTGGGATTGGACAAAATGGTCATTCCGGAAACTGGAAGCATGGTCACTGTAAAAGCAGAAGATACGCTGTCCACCGAAATAATTGTGTTGCTGGATACGTTTGTCAAAGTCAATTCGCCCGTTTGCTCATCAAAAGTTGCACCACGATTGTTTCCTGCATAGTAGTAACCTTCGTCAAAGTCCAAGACAAAAGTGACCGTTGAGTGCAACTCAACCTGTCTAAAAGGGTTTTCCACCGTGCAATGGTCAACTTCTACTGCAACAGAAACCATTTTGGGTACGTTTGAACAAGCGCACAAACAAAACACCAAAACGAGCAACAGTAATATTGAAATTGTCAGTTTTCTAATCGTTGACATCTCCTTCCACCATATAACTTGCTAAATCGCCCCAACCATAGCCACCGTTGGAACTTGTATAATCATGAATTTTGGCATTGACCAAATACAACTTGCAATCGGCGTGCGAGTCGTTCATAAGTTGATAGGTCACCATTATGTTGTCGCCCGTGGGAGGCAACAATCTAACTGCCGTCAACGTGTTGCTTGCAAAACAACCAGCATCCAAAGTGGTTATGCCAGCAGGAATTGTAAGCACTTTGAGGTTGGGGCAGTTGCTAAACGCACCTTCTTTGATGCGAGTTGCTATCTTTTCTTCTTCCAAATCAATGACAGGAACGATAATTTCTTCCAAATGACGTGCCGACTCCACAACGCCAACTATCGTGTAATAGCCGGTTGTTTCATCATATTCCATTTCAAAGCAATCCCAAGGCGTTGTTTCCAAATTGACGTCAATGCCTTGCAACTCAATCCATTCCAAAATGCCAAATTGTTGTCTTTCGGGAGGATCAATCGTGTAGTCGGAAACTTTTATCGTGGGCATATTTCCCTTCGCAAACTGTAAGTCACGAACCAATTGAGCAGTACGCATGGGAACACCTGCATCATTGAGGTGGAAATTTGTATCGTAAAAATATCTGTAATCGTATACGTAGTCCATTGGATTGGAAATAACGATACAATCCAATGCTTCAATCAAATCGGCACAAAGTTGCATCAAATCTTGTTGTGTAATGCCCGATTTTTCCATTGCCATTTGGTTGAAAGGCGAAAAAGAAAAATACACTTCCACACCACGATTGTTGCAATAGTCTACGTAGTCGTTGATATAATCAATAAAATCAGATTTTATTTGAGCAAAACTTGACAAATTGGTTTGCGCCAAATAGCCCAATGACATAACGTTGCTGGTACGCAAGCCTTTTTGTATTTCTCCATATTGGTCAACGCCATCAAAACAATATACACCTGTTGGCGCAAGGACTGTGTTGTCTAGATAGTAATCATACTTTGTGGAGATAAAGTCAAAGTATGTGCCAATCATTTTTTCTGCATTGTCAAAACCCAAACTCAAAAGCATATCCAATCGGCCGTCAACTGCTTTCCATACCGATTCACCACCAAAGTAGGTGGAATAGGCCTCAGGGTCCAGTTCGGGAATAAGCACCACCGTGTCTCCACGTTTGAGATTGGCTTTGGACAAGTCCATCATACTCTTTATTCCCAACGAGCCGTACAAACCAAAACTGACGGCAGGTTGTCCGTAAAGTTGCTCGAAAAGTCGGCTGTCCATACCAAAGGCAATGTTGCTTCCACCAACAAACACAACTTTTTCTTCATTTGTTTGGCAAAGTCTATCAAACTGCTTTTCCAAAGCGGCATAGTAGGTTTGTTGAAAAACGTCACCCGTGACGGCACTTGTGCTCAGCAAAAGTATTGCAGGTGTAAGCAACACCAACATCAATGCAATAAACTTAATAAATCTTTTATTTGCCACAGAGACTTGTTTAATTTGTTTTTTCATACTTGCCTTTTAGAATTGGAAATAGATAAACACACTTGATTGGCCACTGGCAATGAGCAACACCCAAGTTGCAACAATGAGCCAAACCATATAGATAAAGGACGTGTTCCACAAAACTTTCGTTCCTTCGCCCAAAACGTTTTTGCCACGAGAAAAACTTCCCATGTTGTCAATGAAGAACAACAAAGCAATTGCCAAAACAACAACAACTGCATATTCGGCAGTCAAGGTGGTTTCCGTCAAGAATTGTTGCCAATATCCCTCATGCAACGACCAGTTGGCAAACAAATTGCCAATGAAGGTAAAGGCATTGCCAACGCTGTTTGCTCTAAAGAAAATGAGAGTGAACGCTGTTACCAAAAAAGTTGTGACCGTACGTAAAGCCACACGCCACGTTGCGTTGCGATTGACGTTTTTGTGATTGTAATACCAATTGTCAATGGGTTTTCTCAACAACGATTCCACCACTTGGTAAAAACCGTTTAAGCAACCCCAAATGACGTACGTCCAAGCAGCACCATGCCACAAACCACTGAGAAAAAAGACCAACATAATGTTGAGGCAGTGGCGAAGTCGCATATTTTTCTTGCCAATGGATTTGTATGCCAAAGGCAAGTAAACGTAATCGTTGAACCAACTTGACAAAGAAATGTGCCAACGATTGAAAAATTCGGTAACACTTTGTGCTTTGAAAGGCTTGTTGAAGTTGACCATCAAATCAATGCCCATCATTTTTGCGCAACCTGTGGCAATGTCGGAATAACCGGAAAAGTCACAATAAACTTGCACAACGAACAATAAGGTTGCAACAATGACGGAAAGTGCCGAAATGCTTTCGGGCGAGGTTGAATTGTAAACGGAATTGACAAAGACTGCAATGGTGTCCGCAATTGCAACTTTTTTAACAAAGCCCACCGCTGCAAGGGTGAAACCTTGCTTGATGTTGTCCATATCAAATTTGTTTTCTGCTTTTAATTGAGGCAACAAATTTTCCGGTCTTTCGATGGGGCCTGCAACAAGTTGAGGGAAGAATGACACGAACAAAGCATAATAGCCAAAATGCCTTTCTGCTTTTATCGTTCCACGATAAACGTCAATGACGTAAGACAACGTTTGGAAAGTATAAAAGGAAATGCCAACCGGCAAAATAAGTTTCACAAACACGCCTTCAACGTTTCCACCAAATGCGTTGATCAAAGACACGATGCTGTCCAAAGCAAAGTTGAAATATTTGAAAATTGCCAAAACAGCCAGACTTACGCCCACTGCAACAATGCAATATAACTTTTTGTGCAGTTGATTGTTGGTTCTTTCAATCAAAAGACCTCCCAAATAGGAAACGCCTGTCGTCAACAAGATCAAAAACACCAATTTGAAATCAAAGTAGGCATAGAAAAAGTAACTGGCAACAAGCAACATTATCCAGCGGAATTTATGGGGCAAACCATAGTACAACAAAAGTACGATGGGCAAATAGATTAAAAATACGAGAGAATTAAAACTCATTTTTTACTCCTTTTGCCATAAATGACCGAATTGACAACAAAATATGCCAGTACACATACAAACAGGAATATCGTCAGTTGTACCAATTGTGCTTGCAAAGCAAACATCATCACAAGACAAACAAGTTGTCCGATGACGTCAATTGCGTGTGCAAAATTTCTGTTGGTGTAGCCAGAGAAAAAGTGCAAAGCCACACTAACAGCGCAAAATGTTAAAAGATATTCCCAGCCCATTGTTATTTGTTAATTTTCCTTTCCAAAGTATCGACGATTGCGCCGACAGAAGTGAAGTTTACAATTTCATTAAAACCAAATTTCATGCCAAATTTCTTTTCGACAGTGCCCAACAAGACGACGTGGGCAAAACTGTCCCAACCTCTAATATCTTGGGCTACCGTATTCTCCGTTGCACTTTTTGCTTGTTCGCCAAATTGAGCAACCAAAACTTCCTTCACTTTTTCGAAAATTTCTTGTCTATCCATTGTTTACCTCCATGGAATAATACTTTCTATCAATTTTCGCGTTGGCGTTTTTCTTCAAAACGTCTTGCTTATAAATATACTTGGGAACTTTGTAACTTTCAAGTCTATTCAACAAAAATTCTTGCAATTCTTGAACTTCAAATTGTCCTGAAACGTATATTGCCACCACCTGTCCCAACATCGCATCCTTTTTGCCAACGCAAACACATTCTTTTACGCCGTCAAAAGACTGCACAAGGTTTTCTATTTCGTAGGGTGAAACTTTTAATCCACCAGAAATGATTGTGCTTCCTGCACGGCCGGTCAAATGCACCAAACCATCTTGTATGTAACCCAAATCGTCTGTGTAAGCATAAATGCCTTTTAGGACTTCGTTGGTCTTTTCTTGATCGTTTGCGTAACCTTTCATGTGATAAGGCGTAATTGCCACAATTCTACCGGGGTTTTCTTTAGTTGCGTCAAACACCTTGCCATCTTCGTCCAAAGTGAAAATTTTCACGTTGGGAAAAGGAATTCCGACACAATCGGGAGATGATCCGTATTTTGAATATTCATAACCGGTCAACAAGCCACTTTCCGTTGAGCCGTAACCAATGTAAAGTCGTGTTGTGGGGAAAGATTGAAGCATTGTCTTTTGACAACTTTCCGTGCACTTCTCTCCACCCAATTTGATAAACTCCAATTGTTTGTCAAAAGAAGTTATTTCTTCACCACACAAGGTGAGCAAAATGTTAAATGCAGATGGTGTGCCGTAAATTGCGTTAACTCCGTCATTGAGAGCATTGAATAATCCTAACAAGTCAGTCAAACCTTGTGACAAATACACGCAACCACCCGTCGTCCAAGCGTTGATACCTGTTGCAAGTACTCCAAAGTGATTTAACGGTCCAATAAGCAACAATTTTGTGTTTTGGTGATAACCAAAAACAGGTTGCAACGTGGGGCATTGACACAACTGAGTTGAAGTAAGTTGTACCCCCTTAAATCGGCCCGTTGTGCCTGTTGTAAACAAAATTTGCGCCACGTCATCGCCCGACATTTGGGCAACCTTTTCCAACTGTCCGTCAAATGTCAAAACGTCTTTGGTATAGATGAATTGCTCACAACAAACGTTTTCATCTCCTTCCTTGCCAACGAAGGTATGACAACCTCCCAAAACTTCAAGCAAATCTTTCAATGATTCCAAAGAAAAATCCTTTTCAACGGGAACGAACACACCACCACACATCAAAGTTGCAATATACGTTGCAACAAATTCAATTGTTTGACTGGTGCGACAAAACAAAATCTTGCCACCGCCAAAACCTCCGTTTGCCAAACGACCTGCAAAGGCTCGTGAACGATTGTAAAGTTCTTTGTAGGTAATGCGACTTTGTTGAGAAACAACGCAATCAGCATTGGGCGTTTGTTCGACGTATTGTTCGAAGTATTCCAACCAACTAAAAAACTCTTTCATAATTACTCCTTAAATCATCTTTGATAGTCACCTTCGACAACGTCGTCGCCATAACTGGGCCAACCGTACATTGAATCCAAGACGTAATCTGCCCACGTTGCGTTGACCAAGTAAATTTTGCAATCTACGTGACTGCCCAACAACATACCTTCATCGTTGCGTGTGGAACCAATTCCTCTTTCTTGAGGGATGTTGTAGCGTCCCGTCTTTTCCAACATTCTTATTGCAATCAAGTTGGAACAGCCATTGAAGGCGCCCCTTTGAATTTCCGTGATACCCGCAGGAATTGTCAACACTTGCAAGTTGTTGCAACCCCAAAATGCGTTTTCGGCAATTTTTGTTATATAAATGCCTTGTTCCAAATCAATGACAGGTACGACAATTTCTTGCAATTGTTTGGCTTGGTCGGTAACGCCAACAATGGAATAAAAACCTGTAAGTTCGTCTTGTTCCAAAACAAACATATCCAAAGGAGTGGTTTCCAAATTGACGTCCATTTCGTGACGAGCAATCAAATCGTCCAAACTCAATTGTTGTCTTTCGGGCGCTTGTACGTCGGGTACAAATGCCGAGGGCAGTTGTCCTTGGGCAAGTTGCAAATCGCGTACAAGCTGAATTGTTCTAAGTTGCACTCCCACGTCGTTGAGGTGGAAGTTGGTGTCATAAAAATATAAATAATCGTACACGTAATCCAAAGGATTGGAAATTACTTGACAATCAAGATTTTGAACCAAATCACTGGCAAACTGCAACAAGTCTTCCCTTTCTATTCCACCTTTTTCCATTGCCATTTGATTAAAAGGAGAAAAGGAAAAATATACCGTTACACCACGCATTGCGCAATAACTGACGTAATCGTTGATATAATCAATGAAGTTTTGTCCAATTCGGTCGTATTGATATATCAAATCTTGTGCTTGATATCCCAACGCCATAACGTTGTATGGACGTAAATTTCTGTCGTTATAAATTTCGCCGTATTCATTGACGGCATCGTTGGAATAAACTCCTTCTGCCTCAAAAACAAAGTCGTCTTTTGCATATTGGAATTTTGTTGCAACGTAATCAAAGTAGGTTCCTGCCAAACTTTCGGCATTGTCAAAGCCCAAGTCAAAAAACATATTCCATCTGCCGTCCACTGCCTTCCACATTGACTCTGCACCATAGGACAAAGAATATGCCATGGGTTCGTATTCAAGGGCAATGACGACGGTGTCGCCACGATTGAGATTGGCTTTGGACAAATCCAACATTGCCTTTGAACCAAATGCGCCATACAAACCCACGTTGACCAAGGGTTTGCCAAAATGTTGCTCAAACAACTGACTGTCAATGCCAAATGCCACGTTACTGCATCCGACAAGCACCACTTTTTCCTCATTTACAGCACGAAGCCTGTCGTATTGTTTTTGCAACGCGACGTAATAAGTTTGGTCGTAAACTTCGTTGCCCATTGCATCCATCACAAAAAACGTCGCAAAAGGCAAAATGAAGGCCAATATAAGTGCTGTAATTTTAACTGCTCTTTTCATCTAAAATTGGAAATAAATAAATTGATTGGTTTGTCCCATTGCATACAACAGGCTGAAAGCAATGACAATCAACCACAAAAGTTGCACCACACCTTGCGAGTTAACTTTTGATACACCTTGGTTGTTTTTGCCCAAATGGTGGTCAATTTGCAACGAAGGATGGTCAAGCGCGTTAAACAACAAAACGGAAACAACCGACGTGACAATAAAGGTTGTTGTAAGACCTGTTTGTGACAAGAAAGTTTTCCAGCCACTGCCCCAACCGACAAACAAACGTCCAAACAAGACGAAAGCGTCGCCCATTGTGTTGGCACGGAAAAATACCAATGAAATGCAAATCAAGGTAAAAGTTGCAACCATACGCAAAATTTTACGCCAAAGTGCGTTGTAATTTTTGCCTTTTGCTTTGGCACGTTTTTTGATGGCAGGAATAATAAATCCTTCTGCCACACGGAAAACGCCCAACAAGGTGCCCCAAACGACGTAGTTCCACGATGCTCCGTGCCACAAACCACACAAAAACATTGTCAAAATCAAATAGAAACAAGTCCAAAACTTTGCGTGTTTTGATTTGACTGCTTTAAAACTGAGAGGAGCATACAAATAGTCTTTGAACCAACGGGACAACGTAATGTGCCATCTGGACCAAAACTCGGTGATGCTTTCCGACATAAAAGGTCTGTCGAAGTTTTTGGTGAGTTTGATTCCCAACATCAACGCACAACCGGAGGCAATGTCCGAATAACCAGAAAAGTCACAATAAACTTGTATTGCAAACATTGCAGTTGCCACAACAATTGCCAAAGCTGACAATGATGCCAAATCTTTGGAATTGTAAACAGAGTTTACGAAAATTGCAAAGAAGTCGGCAATAACCACCTTTTTGACAAAGCCACGCACAAAAACTGCAACACCTTGTCTAAACAAATTCTTGTCAAACTTGTTGTCTGCTTTCAACTGAGGGAGCAAGTCGCCCGGTCTTTCGATGGGGCCTGCAACAAGTTGCGGGAAAAAGGTGACGAACAAGGCATAGTAGCCAAAATGCTTTTCGGCAACAACCTTGCCACGATAAACGTCAATTACGTAGGACAAAGTTTGGAAAGTGTAAAAGGAAATGCCCAAAGGCAACATCAAATAAAGTTCAAAACTGCCCAACTCTGCGCCAAACAAATTGACAAATCCCACCACCGATTGCACCAAGAAGTTGAAATACTTGAAAAACGCCAAACTTCCCAAGCTTACAATCAAAGTTATAACAAGCCAAATTTTCTTGGTGGAAGGTTTTTCCGTTTTTTCAATGATGACACCACTTGCGTAAGAAACAACGGTGGTAAACAACAACAAGAAAAGCAAGGGGAAATTGAGGTAAGCATAGAAAAACCAGCTTACACCCAAAAGCAAAACCCATCTAAACTTGTGGGGCAAAAGGTAGTAGCCAACAACGGCAACTGCCAACAAAATAAAAAACTCAAAGGAGACAAAACT